>JBJEBO010000282.1:0-11002 GCA_051870155.1 Candidatus Cryptobacteroides sp. | reverse complement strand
TCTGTCCCACACTATTCCTGCCGGATTGTGGGGATTCGAAAGAATGAGCATCTTGCATTTAGGGTCGCAAACCTGCTCCAGATTCTCGAAATCCATAGAATAAGTACCATCAGGATTTTCCCTCAAAGGATTATATACCACCTCTCGTTTGTTTCCCTGTGGAACAAGACGGAACGGATGATACACAGGAGGTTGGATAATCACCTTCTCATCTTTTGCCAGGAAGGCGTTGATAGCCATACCGATACCTTTTACTATTCCAGGGATGTAAGTGAGCCATTCTCTCTCCACCTTCCATCCGTGGTGCACTAAAATCCACTCCTGCACTGTTGACCAATAATCAGCCGGTTCTATAGTGTAGCCGAAAACCGGATGTTCCATCCTCTTTTTCAAAGCCTCCACAATGAAGTCAGGAGTCTCAAAATCCATATCAGCCACCCACAAAGGAAGCAGATCGGCTTTTCCGTATCTTTCAGCCAAGGCATCCGTTTTCAAAGCACCGGTCCCCCTGCGCTCTATGATTTTGTCAAAATCGTAATGTGCCATTTTCAGAAATCCAAAGCCTGTTTCAAATCCTCGAAAATGTCATCTACATCTTCGATACCGATACTGAGCCTGATTGTCGTATCAAAGATGTCAAGGGAAAGACGTTCCTCTTCAGTGAATGTTCCGAATATCGTGCTTGCCGGATGGATTGCCAGCGATCTGTTGTCGAAAAGATTGGTTGCCCTCTTCACAAGTTTAAGCCTGTTGAGAAACTCAAAACAAGATTTCTTATCAGTAAGGTCTATGGTAAGCATAGCTCCATAAGTGCCGCCGAACTGTTTTGTTGCAAGTTCGTGGAACGGATTGTCCTCAAGTCCCAGATAATTGACTTTCTTGACACCTGGAATGGTTTCCATACGCTTGGCAATCTCAAGGGTATTTGCAGCCTCAACAGTATATCTCGCATCGAGATTCTCGAGACCAAGTGTCTGCATATAAGCCGCGTGAGGTGACATATAGGCACCAAGATTTAGCAGCATCTCCTTCATCAACTCCTGGAACTGGCCGCACTCACCATACGCCATTGCAAGTCCACCTATCGTTGTAGCCCCGCCGGAAAGATATTTGGTGCTTGACACCACCTCTATATCCACTCCAAGTTCACGGGCGCTGAAACGTGTGAAAGGAATCATAGTGGTATCAGCGACAAGTGGAATCCCCGCATTATGTGCAATCTCGGAAAGAGCCTTGAGATCAACAACTTCCTGATGCGGATTGCTTATAATCTCCGCGTAGATGCAGCAAGTATCAGCATCAATTTCACTCCTGACTGCTTCAAGATCTGTCAGGTCAATGAATTTGCTCTTCACTCCAAAACGTCCCAAAGTCTTGGAAATCAGCAGCCAGGTATTACCAAAAAGATGATTTGACGTGATAATTGTCTTACCTGTGCCGGCAAGACACATAAGGGTGTTGCAGATAGCTGCCATTCCGGAACTGAAGGCGTATGCGGCAGTGGCATCAGTGAGTTCCCTCACCTTTTTCTCGAAATAAATCACAGTAGGATTCGTAACCCTTGAATAATCAGGAAGAGGAATCCTTCCGCAGAAGGCATCCGCCATAATGTCAGCATCGGCAAACTCGTATGCGGCGGTATGATATACTGGCATACTGAGAGCTCCGTAGGCATCGGGAGCCTGATATGCCGTGTGAATGGCTTTAGTACTTGGTTTCATTATGTTTATTCTTATGTTTTAGAAGCTGTTCTGAAATATCCAGAATTCTTGGATAATCCCGACAAAGTTACAGAAAAAATGCGAAAAAAGGGGATTAGCTTTCAAGCCTATCCCCTTTTTCATTGTAAAATTCATTCTGCAGGACTGTAAAATCGGTGATTTCCACCAATTTGATCTTGCATTTGTATTTCCGTTTCCATTTTGAAACGATAGAAAACACTCCCTTCTGAAGATAGGCGCCCAAAATCGGACTGACCTTCAATGTAAGAGACTTGATACCTTTTTCGGACACATAATATGCAAGCTTGCGCTCTATTGCCTCATCAATGACGACACTTGAAGAAATTTTTCCTGTTCCGTGGCAGACCGGACATACTTCAGTTGTATTGATTTCTGTCGCCGGGCGTACACGCTGACGTGTAATCTGCATAAGGCCGAATTTGGTGAGCGGCAGCACATTGTGTTTTGCCCTGTCATTCTGCATCAGTTCCTGCATATATTTGAATAGCTTGTTCCTGTGTTCCGCTTCATCCATATCGATGAAGTCCACTATGACGATTCCTCCCATATCACGGAGCCTCAACTGGCGGGCGATTTCCTCTGCCGCATAACAGTTTACATCGAATGTGTTCTGCTCCTGTTCTTTGTTCTTGGAACGGATACCGCTGTTCACGTCTATCACGTGGAGAGCTTCAGTATGTTCTATCACAAGATACGCACCCTGCTTAATCGGGACGACTTTGCCGAATGAACTCTTAATCTGCCTTGTGACCTCGAAATGGTCGAAAATCGGAGTAGAGTCCTTGTAGAGTTTCACGATTTTCTCCTGCTCCGGAGAAATCAGCGAAATATATTTCCTTGTCTCTTCATAAACCGATTCATTATTCACATAGATGTTTGAGAATGAATCGTTAAGCAAATCCCTCAGGATAGTGGTAGTCTTGCTGTACTCTGTGAAAAGCAGTTGTACTGATTTTGACTTGGCAAATTTACCCCAGGCACTCTCCCACTTATCTATCAGGGACATCAGTTCCGCATCAAGAACAGCTGCATTCTTACCTTCTGCCGCAGTACGGATTATAGCTCCGTAATTCTTCGGTAGGATATTCCTCACCAGGGTTTCAAGTCTTCTTTTCTCCTCTTTGGAAGAGATTTTCTGTGACACGCTGACCTTTTCTGCAAAAGGCAGCAGCACGATGTTGCGTCCTGCCAATGAAATTTCCGCAGTAAGTCGTGAACCTTTTGTCGAAATCGGCTCCTTAACTATCTGTACGACTATCATCTGTCCCGGAGTGAGGACATTCTCAATCCTCCCCTCCTTTTCCAGAACCGGACCTATCTTTATATGGGAATAGATGCCTTTCAGATCTGCATTGGGATTGCTTCTCTTCACGAATTCGTCAAATGCCCTGAAATACAAGCCCAGATCAAGATAGTGTACAAAAGCCTCTTTTTCGTCTCCGATGTCAACAAAAGCAGCATTCAGGGCAGGAAGGATTTTCTTCACTTTTCCGAGATAAACATCACCTACGGAAAAACTGTGCCCGTTGCTGGACTCCGTGTTCAATTCGATCAGCCTGTGATTTTCCATCAAGGCTATCGAGACCTGTGTCGAATCAACATCGACGATAAGATCCTTTTCTGATTCCATCGAGGAAATTACATTAACAACACGGCGGCATACGCCACCGTCAATCAAAAAAAACGAAAGCCGACCATATTCAGGCCGGCCTTTCTTTAGCGGACTGCTAAAACGGCAGGCACCAAGAAACTACTTTCTCTTCTTGTGCCTGTTCTTGCGCAAACGTTTTTTACGTTTGTGCGTAGACATTTTATGTCTTTTTCTTTTCTTACCGCTTGGCATAGTTCAAAAGATTAAATAGTTATTATTTCTTTACTTCGTTCACAAAGACCTTTGCTGGTTTGAAAGAAGGTACATTGTGAGCCGGAATAGTCATAGTCGTATTTTTGGTGATGTTGCGTGCAGCTTTCTCTGCTCTGTGTTTGATGATGAAACTGCCGAATCCGCGGAGATAAACAGGGTTACCCTTTGCGAGTGAGGCCTTTACGCTCTCCATAAATGATTCCACTACCGTCTGAACGGTGATTTTTTCAATACCGGTTGCCTTGGCAACTTCGTTAACAATCTCTGCCTTTGTCATAACTTTTAAAATTTATCAAATAGTATTGTGCATAACAATCGTGCAAATTTATGCTTATTTTTTTAGAAACAAAAGATTTTTAGTGATTTTTGTGGTTTATACACGCCTCAGATGTGGATTTAGACCATATTTCACTGACACAAACCCCCTATTTATAACAATGGCATAGAGATTGACCTATTAAGGGCTGCCCGTAAAACAAGGGGAATTTCTGCCAAAATGGCAGTATTATGTAATATACACTGACAAAAGGAAATTTTATGAAAGATATCAAAGATATGCTCCAGCCTACAGTATCGGAAGTCAGCATCATCCCGGTGATGCAGGGTGGCGGTCCAGTGAAGATAAGTGATTCTGAATTGCCGGATTCTCTTCCGATTTTGGCACTTAGGAATGCTGTAATTTTCCCTGGCACAGTCTATCCTATAACGATTGGCAGGGAGAAATCTATAAAACTTATACAGGATGCAGAGAAGAACGACCTTTTCATAGGTGCTGTCCCTCAGGTCGATGCAATGGTGGAAGACCCTAACGAGGACGACCTCTATGAATATGGAACTGTTACAAAAATCATAAAGACCCTTGAAATGCCGGATGGAACAATTACTGCAATCCTCCAGGGCTTCAAGAGGTTTCATATTGAAAGCATCACTTCATACGAGCCATATATCCTTGGCAGAGTGATTTACCGTGGGGAAAACGACACCGACGAAACGGCTCCGAAAGCGAAAATGATTATGGATTCCTTAAAGGAGAAGTCCATTTCAATTTTAAGGATGTCCTCAATGGCTCCAAAAGAGGCCGCGATGGCACTCAAATCCATCGACAGTTTCGAATTCCTTGTAAATTTCGTCGCGACCACCATCGAAGTGGAAAACTTCATCGAGAAAGTACAACTTCTCCAGTACGACAACTTGCTTGACAGGGCAATGAATCTGCTTGCCGTTCTTGAGACTCAGTTGGAACTCTTGAAAATCAAGCAGGACATAAACCAGAAGGTCAAGACCGAAATCGACCAGCAGCAGAGGGAATATTACCTTAATAACCAGCTGAAGACCATCCAGGAAGAATTGGGAATGGACGATATGGAGGAAATCGAGAGGCTGCGTGCAAGGGCGGAAGAAAAGATTTGGCCGGAAGAGGTTCAGGAGATTTTCGAGAAGGAAATCGCAAAATTGGAGAGATACAACCCAAGTTCTCCTGATTACAGCATACAATATAATTATATACAGTTTATGCTCGACCTGCCGTGGGGTGAGATGTCGCAGGACAATCTGGATCTTAAAAATGCCCAGAAAGTCCTTAACGAAGACCACTACGGGCTTGACACCGTGAAAGACAGGATTATTGAATATCTTGCAGTGCTCAAACTGAAGGGGGATATGAAATCGCCGATTCTGTGTCTCTATGGTCCTCCGGGTGTAGGTAAGACAAGCCTCGGAAAGTCTATTGCAAGGGCGCTTGGCAGGAAATATGTCAGGATTGCGCTTGGTGGAGTACACGACGAGTCTGAAATCAGAGGTCACAGGAAAACATATATTGGAGCGCTTCCAGGAAGGATTCTCAATGGAATCAACAGGGCTGGAACCTCAAATCCGGTCATTGTGCTGGACGAGGTGGACAAGCTCAGCAGCGATTTCAAGGGAGACCCGTCATCGGCACTTCTTGAAGCTCTGGATCCTGAGCAGAATACCTCTTTCCACGACAACTATCTCGACATCGACTATGACCTGTCAAATGTGTTGTTCATTACCACGGCCAACGACATCAGCAACATCCAGCCGGCATTGAAGGACAGGATGGAGATGATTCAGGTGTCAGGTTATCTTGCAGAGGAAAAAGTGGAGATTGCAAGACACTATCTGCTTCCAAAGCAGATCAAGGAGCACGGACTGAAAAAGAACCAATTGAAAATAGACAAGGCCACTCTTGAGGAAATCATCGACAAATACACCCACGAGTCAGGAGTAAGGGGTCTGGAGAAACAGATTGCCAAACTCGCGCGCGTGACAGCGAAGAAGATTGCCCTTGAGGAAGAACTTCCGACATCCATCGGCAAGTCGGACTTGAAGGAATATCTTGGTCTGCCTGTTTCCTTCCACGACAAGCAGAAAGGGAATGAGGCCCCCGGTGTGGTTACAGGTCTTGCCTGGACATCGTTCGGAGGAGAGATTCTGTTCATAGAGAGTTCTGTCAGCGATGGTAAGGGAGTGCTCTCAATGACAGGAAATCTTGGAGACGTGATGAAAGAGTCGGCGCAAATCGCCTATCAATATATCAAGGCTCATCCTCAGATGGCAAAGCTCACGTCAGAGGAATTCGCAAAGAAAGACATCCACGTCCACGTTCCGGAAGGTGCAGTACCTAAGGACGGACCGTCAGCCGGCATTACAATGGTTAGTTCGATGGTGTCCGCATTCAGGGGCGAGCAGGTCAAGAGCGGAATCGCAATGACAGGAGAAATGACCCTCAGAGGTCGCGTTCTACCTGTGGGAGGAATCAAAGAAAAGATTCTCGCAGCAAAGCGCTCGGGCATCAAAACCATCGTAATTTCGGAGGACAACAGAAAAGATGTCGAGGACATAAAGGAAATTTACATAAAAGGTCTTACCTTTGTCTATGTAAAGACTATAGATGATGTAATCGCATACATCTTCTGACAAGTCTGAGACAAAAACGACAATGGAAGTACAAATTGAAGAAAGTTGGAAAAACGCACTGAGGGACGAATTCGAAAAGCCTTATTTCGTCTCTTTGGTGCGTTTCCTGCATCAGGAAAAAGCTGCCGGCAAGGTAATATTCCCACCTGGCAAACTTATATTCAGGGCTTTTGAACTGACACCGCTCGACCAAGTGAAGGTGGTCATTCTGGGGCAGGATCCGTACCACGGGTACGGGCAGGCTATGGGCCTGTCATTTTCCGTCCCGGAAAATGTACCTGCCCCGCCTTCGCTGAAGAATATCTTCAGGGAAATCCACGATGACCTCGGAATTAATATGAGCGGTTATCCGAATCTTGAGAAATGGGCAAGACAGGGAGTGCTTCTGCTGAATGCGGTGCTTACCGTACGCAGCGGCGAGGCTGCATCACACGGAAACATCGGATGGACAGAATTCACAGATGCAGTAATACGCTGTATATCTGAGCGTTGTGACGGAGTCGTATTCTTGCTTTGGGGAAATTTCGCAAGAAGCAAGGCGGCACTTATAGACAAATCAAGGCACCACGTTCTGGAAGCCGCTCATCCGTCACCGTTGGCACGGGGAGCATTTTTCGGATGCAGGCATTTTTCAAAAACCAACAATATATTACAGTCTGAGGGCAAGACCCCGATAGACTGGAAATTATAATATTTATGGAAAAAAGAACAGCATTGTTTCCGGGTTCATTCGACCCGTTCACAGCAGGACATCTCAATATATTAAAAAGGGCTCTGACAATGTTCGACGAAGTGGTCGTAGCAGTCGGAATAAACATAGACAAGAGGGGTTTCTTCAGCAATGAGAAAAAACTCTCAATCATACGCCAGGCCACAAAAGGGATGCAGGGAGTGAGGGTAATTCAATATGACAACCTCACCATTGACACCTGTAAAGAGCTGGGTATAAAGCACATAGTCCGCGGAGTTAGAAATATGATAGACTTCGAGACAGAGCGTTCGATTGCGGACGCCAACCGCAGGCTTGCCCCGGACATCGAGACTATCATCATCCCTACGGCACAGGAATTTGCCCATATATCATCAACGGCAGTCCGTGACATCATCAAGCACGGCGGAGACACATCCCTGTTCATACCGGAAGGTGTGGAACTATAGCCCTGACAGATATGAAACGCTTCCTCATCACGGCGCTCATAACGGCAGCAACCAGCTTCGGGATCTTTGCGCAAGATTCGGAACAATGGGAGAGGCTCAGGCAGAAACTTGACGAATACACTATAGCCATCTCCATTGAACCTCTTGATGTACAGGCATCTGAGACTGATTTCCTGATAGAGTCCTGCAATGACTCGTCATTGAGAAACCACACCGCCCTGTATCTCTACAAAAAATATTCGGAATCAAAACTGATGGGGGCGGAAAACATCTCTATCCACATTTTTGACAAATGGTTTTCTGACGGTAGTCTGAAAATGGGAAGCGAAGAGGAATTTTTCCTCGCAAGGATGGATGCAGACCTGAACAGGGCATCCCTCATCGGATGCAAAGCGCCAATCCTTGATGCTAAAGACATCTCTGGCAGGAACACAACTGTTTTCGATGCTCCGGATGGTAAAAGGGACAAGATTCTTTTCTTTTATTACACAGGCTGCGCTAAATGCAAAGTGGAAAGCATCCTGATGCGCAATATGCTTGAGGCTGAAGACTTTGAAGCAGATATAATCACATTCTGCACGGGAGAAAACAAAGAGGCTATGATGGCTTTCATCAATGAAAACCTATGTTTTGACCAATCTAGCAAGCGCAAAATCATCCACCTATGGGATCCCGACGGCATTTCGGATTTCGTTCGTTTTTATGGAGTCGTGCAAACGCCAAAGATTTTTCTCGTTGGAGGCGACGGAGTCATCGTTGGGCGTTCACTTGACACCGGATCCTTGGCAAAGCTTCTGGAGATGAGGAAGCCGGAAGAAATGGAATACGGAAGTGCAGAATCCGAAGCCCTTTTTGACAAGGTGTTCGGTAATATGGAAGACACTATGGGCTGCGGGCAGCTATCACAGACGGCGGATTATATAATCCAAGCGACAGAAGGGACTCCCAAGCTTCGCAAACAGCTTCTCGGAGACCTTCTTTATTATGTTGCCGGCAAGAAAAAAACATCCTACAAATGTGGTGTGGCAGAACTTGTCAGGAAGCATTATATTGGAAATACGGAACTGTGGAACACGCCAGAAGACAGTCTTAAAGTTCTGAGTCTTGCCTCATTCCTCAACGATATGGCTACGAGGACTCCAGAAGGAATGGAACTGCCCAAAATCAAAGTCCACACAACAGTGCTGACCCATAAATGGTCGAAGGAACGACTTATAGACTTGTCCAAACAAAAATCCTCAATCCTCATTTTCCACACCCACGGGTGTAAAATATGCGAGGCGGAGATTGCCTCCGCCTCTGCAATGGTTCAAGACAGACAAGTCCGGAAAATAATTCTTATAGATATGGACCTGCTGTTCAATGTCTTTCCTGATGAAGCAACTTTGCTTCTCGACGCCTTTGACCTCTCTGCTCTTCCCTTCACCATCTCCACAGACAGCAAAGGAAGACTTCAAAGCAAATATCTTTTACTGCAAAATCAATAGCGGTCAAAGATGAGTTGTGCCTTATCCACCTTCATTCCCATAGATGCCATATCCTCATCAATCCAATTGTCATTCATAACTTTAGCGACATCGATATAGAGGCGATCTCCGGAAAAGCTGTATGGAACTGAAACGGTCTCATCTTCAGAAGTTATAGTAATGACATTACCGTCAGCAGACCACTTGGCTATTACTGATTCAGTTTCGGTTCCGTCCTCCTTGACCTGAGCGGTCAGAGTGCCGTCTGCCCCCAATGAGATCACAGCTTTGGTGTCTTCCTTGGAGTATCGCAGAGTATAAGGAGATGTGCAATTCGGAATAATTGAAGATGAAATCTCAAGATTTAGCTCGGACATATACCACGAGCCTGACAATTTCTTCATAGCTGCATCTTCCTTTGTACAAGACAAGGCAAGAAGAGCGAATGAAGCTGCAACTACCACAAGCAGCAATGATTTGATCTTTTTCATAACAATCAATTTTAGTTTAACAACTTTATTTTCATATATTTAGGAATCTCGTCCAAAATACAACAATCACCTTTGGACTTCTTTATTGCCACCTAAATTCTTCAGAAAAGCAATGACAATGTATGCTGCGAGCAAAAGGGCGACAAAGGTACATATCCTTCCAGTGACATCCCCGTGACGGACGAAGAACGTCAGTTTGTCATTCCTGTTTATACTCCCCTCAAGAACTGCAGGCTCCCACCACTCAGTCTTTTCCAAAATGTTGCCCCTTTGGTCAATAAAAGCAGATATCCCCGTATTGGCACATCTGGCAATGCTCCTTCTGGTCTCTATTGCCCTGAGACAGGCATATCTCAGATGTTGTCTGTAGCCCGGAGTATCGCCCCACCAGGCATCGTTTGTGATGACTGTGAGCACCTCTGCCCCTTTACGGACATAGCCTGTGCAATATTCACCATATACTGATTCATAGCAGACCGCACATCCTACATCCACCCTATCCCCATCGCTTACGCTCTCAAGAAGAGTAATTTCATCCTGACCTATGCACCTGCCCATCACTCCCCCAAGCAAATCGTCTATCTTGCAGAATAATGCCGGGAAAGGAGTCATCTCAACCGCCACAACCAATTTGCTCTTATGGAAAATTTCGGTTCTTCCTGTTCCATCAATCACAAGTGCCGAATTGTGAGTCTCCATCCAACGTCCGTCACGAGTCTTTCTCGCCGTATGGGACGGAGCCTCAGGAGAATCAATAAATGAATATGATGATGCTCCGAAAATCATATTCACTCCCGGATAGTCTTTCAGAAATGAGACGAAACGGCGCCAGGTTCTGCCAGAAGGAATGTCATTGGTGCAAACATCGGATGTAAAAGTCTCCGGTGCAAGTACCAGATAGAGCGAAGATGTGTCTGCTGAGGTCCTTGCCTTTTTCAGAGGTGTCTTCATAAGATCTTCAAGAATGGCATTCTGCTGTTGCTGTCCGAGAGCCACGAATTTATTATATGGATCTATATTTGGCTGAACCACAAGCACTTGCAATGGATTTTCCTTTTCTTCATATCTATTATAAACAATAGCAGACCACACAGGAGGCGCTATGAAAAGGACCACAAGGGAGAGGATGCAGAAAATTTTGGCCTTTTTATTGAACGCATTCCAGGAGCCGTCCGAGAGAGCTGTCATCATTCCGAAAATGCCGAGATTGCAAGCCCATATCCAAAGAGAACCTCCAAGAGAGCCTGTATATTCATACCACTGTACCATTCCGGTACTTCCGGCAAAGGCATTTCCGAGCACAAGCCAAGGCCAGGAAATCTGGAAATCGAAATAAGCCCGTTC
>JBJEBO010000281.1:0-2389 GCA_051870155.1 Candidatus Cryptobacteroides sp. | reverse complement strand
CTTTTTTCATAGAAGCCACAAGACCCGGGAAACCGACAAACCTGCAGATTGCCGTGGCTATGTCAATACAGTTCTCAATACTTGCAGTCTATCTGATTTTTCCCAACGAGATCATTCTCGGCATCGGCTATTTCGTATCCATACTTATGGCTGTAACCACAGTGGTTTCCGTGTTCTTGTCAGCGTCAAAATATGATAAAATCCTGTCAGACAACTATTCCAATATTGAACACAAAGATGTCAGATGGGTTGTCAGCTACAGTACGATGTATTTTGCATTCGTAATAGCATACCCTATCCTATTCCACCATACCACCTGGCTCAGTGAAGCGATGTACAACCTGTGCAGTATGATTGTGCTGACCTTTCTATTTATTATGGCCCGGAAGCATATTGTCGTGAACCTGTCTTTCAATCAAAACGTAGATAACGATGAACCATCAACTGAAACAATATCCAATGAAGAAAATAATGAAACCACAACAGACCAGGAAGATATGCCTATGAAAGATGAATTGATCGGTAAAAAACTCACGAAGGCAATGGAGCAGAATAAGTTATACCTAAATCCAGAACTGTCTCTGCGTGAAGTATCTTCAGCTATAGGGTCCAATATGAAATATCTGTCCCTTTATCTGAACCGGAATCTCGGAATGTCGTTCTATGAATATGTTAACCAATACAGGGTGTCTTATGCCTGCGAACTGATAAACAGGATGTACAAAGAGGGCAGGGCTAATATGACCGATGTCGCCAGACAAAGCGGTTTCAACTCTCTATCTTCATTCAACAGGTATTTCAAGAAGGAAAAGGGTGTGACTCCAAAGGAATATTATTATAGTCAGGAAATGTAGCTGGGAATGCGCAGGTCTTTACATATTTCATTTCATATCATTGCATTATGTTTATGCTGGACAATCTCTTCGTGTTCCCGGAAGCCAGAAGACAAGGACCAGCATCAGAAATATATATTCGCCATTGTCCCTGATTATGGTCCTGGAGACAATGGTTATTATGATATGGTAATCGAAGGATTGTCAATATTTTCCGTTGAGACCTCTGATGTCTTCCATTTCCTTCTATGCGAAAGTTTGGATAAGGCAGAAATATGGTACAGGGGAATTTCAGATGCTCTCAGGACTTCACAGGATGACAAAGCCCTCATCGTACTCGCCTCTGACGAATATGCCCATCTCGTGAAAGATAATCCCCTCCCTCCGGAAAACTGCGACATTCTGCTGTTTGAATCATCTGATTTGGATATGGCTCCCAACATCCATACCCTCGAACTGAGGAGATACGGAATCTGCTACCTTGCCGGAGCGATGGTAAGCGAACACGAGGCGTGGATCATTGCTGCAAAAAGCAACGATATGGCAACTCAGGAAGCAATCAAGGGATTTGCTGACGGCTATATGGAGTATTCCGACAACCCGCTCTCCACAATATATCTTACCCCGGATGAACGCGGGTTCTGCAATCTTTCCGATGCCCGTCGTGAAGCCGATGCCATCGTTGCGGAGACAAACGGATCTGATGAAAATGAATACTGCACAATACTTCCGCTTTCCGGGACAGCCAATCTCGGAATTTACAATTCTGTCAATCTTACGGTTTCACGCACCCAGGTCATAGGAATGGACAAAGATTGCAGCGACCAAAACGATTATATCCCGTTCTCGATAGTAATTGACATCGGGTTGGCCTTGTATGACATTCTTTCTGCCTGGTCGCAGGGCGAGCAGTTGCCGGAACATATATCTGAAGGATTGGATTCGGAATATGTGTATATGGCATTCAGTAAATGGTGGGACCCTAAGGGTGCATTTATGTATTGGGACGGGACGGATACAACAGGAGAGTTTTGGCAAGAGAAAATGAAGCGTTACGAACGGAAAGCTTGTATGAAGGAGGAAAATTATGAGGCACTTTAGGATATTTATAAGCTTTATTTTCCTGCTCTGCCTTATGTCCTGCTCGAAAAGGAACGGGTTTGAAGGAGACGGACAGGAAAATTATAATTTCAAGGTCGCCGTCGTGTGCCCTGAGGGGATGTCCGTGAGATGGCGCCGCACGGCGGAATGGGCATTGGACATATTCGATAATGCACAGAGAATCACAGACAAACGCATAACGCTGAATTTGGAATGGTTTGATGAAGAAGACCCTGGTCTTGATAAAAACATCACAAGAATCAGTTCGGATGAAAGTTATGCCGCCATCATCGGCCCGTCCAATCCCGACAAGGCCACAAAAGCCGCAATCGCCTGTCAGGGGAAACATATTCCCCTCATCCTGCCACAGACGGCCAATGCTGAGTTCCAAAGGGTGTTTGCCAAGCAGGACTATGTCTTCTGCATGACTCAGAACGACATAATGCAGGCTGAGA
>JBJEBO010000280.1:0-2391 GCA_051870155.1 Candidatus Cryptobacteroides sp. | reverse complement strand
AAAGTATCGGCATATCAGAGCTATTATACCTCAAAATGCGATGTCTGCTGCAACTATGTTGGCTTGTGCCTGTGATGAGATTATTATGGGAAAACATTCCGCTATAGGTCCAATAGATCCACAAATCACATTTCCTATGCAAAATGGTAGCCTTTTTACAGCACCAGCGCATTCAATATTAAACGAGTTTAATCAGGCAAAAACGGAAATATTAGCAAATCCTGGTGTCGCACCATTGTGGATACCAAAATTGGCTAATTGGCCAGCAGGAATATTGGACATATGTAACAATACTATACAACTGTCAAAGGAAAAAGTTAGAAATTGGTTGACTTCGTACATGTTTTCAAACGACTCAAATGGATCAGCCACTGCGGATTCAATTGCTAATTGGCTTGGTACATTTGGAAATCATTTAACACATGGCCGACCTATTCCTATATCTGAGGCTCAAGGACAAGGGTTAAAGGTTTCGCCTCTAGAAGCAGACCAAACTTTACAAGAAAAAGTTCTATCTGTTTTTCACGCCTCTATAGTAACATTTGAAGTTACTAATTGTGTAAAAATTATAGAAAATCAAGACGGTAAAGGCACATTTATATCTATTAATTAAAACTTTCCCAACCAATAGGACTATATAGAACCATCGTCTGAACGGCCTGAGATTGCATATTCGAGAAAATGCTCTGCGCAAACAACATATCGCGATTCCAATCTTCAAAAAATCTTTGCAAATCGGCTGAAAAAAGTCGACAAAATGCTTGCTTTTTTCAGAAATATAGTCTAATTTTACAGTTAGATAAGACTATATATTTTATGCCGATTCCTCAAGAAATTTTATCGGTCAAGAGGCCGAAAAACACGATAGTGATTGCTTATGGCAAGGACAAGAATCTCTATGCGGTAAGACAGCGCATTGGCTGCAAGAACATCAACGGACGACACGTTCCCGTCAACGGTCCGACAATCGGACATATCATTGACGGCAAGTATGTCGCAATAGAGGAGGATGTGGCTCCTGCCGTATCCACATCAGACATTGAACTCAAGGAGTGGGCCGGCGTGGTTCAGTGTGACAATGTCTTTAAGGACATACTGTCTGACCTCAAAAAGTTCTATGCTCCTGCGGATGCTCACAAGATATACTGCATCGCAGTTTTGCGGGTATGCAATCCAGGCATCAAGGACTGTGAGCTGAAGGACGCTTACGATAACAGCTTCCTGTCAGAACTATATCCTGGGGTGGCGCTTTCGCGCAACACTGTGTCCAAGTTCCACGAAGATCTCGGCAAGGTGTGCTCCAGAATAGTAGCGTTCATGCAGGACAGGGCAGCGAGAGTGGGGATAGATCACCACCTGTTGATTGACGGCACCCTCAAATCCAATGAGTCAAAGGTCAACACTCTGTCCGACTTCTCAAGAAAGGCTCGGCTCAAGGGGAGCAGGGATATCTCTGTCCTGTACGCTTTCGACCTTGATGAGATGGAGCCTGTGTGCTCCAAGTGCTTTCCTGGCAATATGCTTGATGTTACCTCCTACGAGGCTTTCATTGCCGAGAATGGCATCACCAAAGGGTTGATAGTCGCAGATAAAGGCTTCCCTTCAAACGCAGCGGAGGAACACTTCTCGAAGAATCCGGACCTTCATTACCTGAATCCTATCAAGCGCAATTCTAAACTTATCCAGACACATAACATGCTGGACTTCACGCAGATGCTTTCAGGATATGATGGAGTTACCTACCGCAAGGAAAAGTGCAGCGGAAAGAACAAGTGGTTGTACTCATTCCGGGACTCCGCAAAGGCCGCCAAAGAGGAATATGACTATCTTCACAGGGCAAAAACGGACAGCTCATACAATCTCGAGGACTTGAAAATCAAGCAGAAGTCCTTCGGCACGATTGTGCTTGAGTGCGACCTCGACATAAAGCCGGAAACAGTATACAAGGCCTATGCGGAACGATGGGAAATCGAGATAGTGATGCGGTATTACAAGTCTGCATGCAACTTTGATGAGACTCGAGTTCACGACGATTACTCGGTCATAGGCAGTGAGTTCTGCGACTTCCTTTCAACGCTACTGACCTTCCGTCTGCTAAAGTCCTTTGACAAGGCAGGTTTGCTCAACGAGATGAACTACGGTAAGGTTATGAGCCTGCTTAGAAGAGCGAAGAAAATCAAACTGCAGGACCAGGACTGGCAACTGATAAGAATCAGCCCCGCCAGCGAAACACTCCTGCAGAAATTGTCTCTGCTCCCTAAGCCGGAAGAACCGGAAAAAAGGAAGCCGGGACGACCGAAAAAGTCAATATAGTCTAACTGATTGGGAAAATATTAATTAAACATATCGTCAATGTAAATCTCCGGAGCAGTTATGTGATAACTATTTCCG
>JBJEBO010000279.1:0-11026 GCA_051870155.1 Candidatus Cryptobacteroides sp. | reverse complement strand
TTGCTTCAAGGCCTCTTCCACCCATTCATATTCCTGCTGGGTACATCCGCAGTTGCGGATTATGTCAAGAAAATCATAGAACCAATGATAATTGCCTCTGTAATACCTCTGGATGGTGTTCTTGTCGATTGCTTCAAGTCCGCGTTCATATTTGCTGAAAATACTCTTGCACAGTTGGGCCACTATATAGAGCTTGTTGCAATCCACAAGGCAGACGGTAGCCGATTTTGCACTTCCCGGCTGCGAATTATAGAATTCATAATATGACTGGCATATTCCTTTGATATCACTTTTCCCCTCAATGAACAGATATTCCCCCATATTCTTGTAGTCGAAGCCGTTGGACATTATTTCCGTAGGCGAACCGGCGAATCTTTCGCATTTGTCCTTCAGCTCGTATGCCACTTCTATACCGCCCATAAAGCAGGCGTCAATGAGGATGAAATCCATTTTCATCGGGATGGCATCAGCAAAATCGGTTATATCCATCTCCCGAATCCCATTCTTGTATCTGCTCGCGCCGAAACTTAGTGAGGAAATATTATATGCCTCGTTTTCAAACTTGTCTGAACCGGAATAGTAATTTGCCGGTAGATAGCCGGTACCGTGGGAACTGAGCACGATGCCGTATGAATCCGCCACATAATTGTCCTTAATGTATGTAAGGACTTTGTTGAGTGTCTTGGAATCAGCAGCATCCTCTTCCGGGGAAAGGGTAAGGACGGTGTCCCTTACGACGTTGCCGTATTTGTCTTTGCCAACTCTGAACAGCACGGGTGAATGTGTACAAACATTATGAGTACTGTATGTTTTGCACAATTGGGAGAAAATGAAAAACAAGTCGTTCCCTTCTGCAAGGTCCGGAACCTTTCCTGCACACAATTCCTCAATATCCTCTGCAAGGGAATAGTTGAGGTCGTTGTGCCCGGCCGAATACATCAGGATGGCCTGTATCTCTGAATCTCTATATTGTCTTTGGGAACATTTCTCGCAGGATACCGAAAACAGCAGGACTGAAAAGGTCGCTGAAATGATGCCCGCGTACTTCAATAAACTCTTCATCATCATATTTTTTCCTTCTTCACAAAACTTTTCCGGCGCTCCTAAAAAGACTTGCGCCAAAGTCCATAATCTTGCAAAGATAATAAGTTTTATGTAAGTTTGCAATCTATTATAAATAGGTATAAGAATGAAACTAAAAATGATTTTGTTTACCGGGCTGGCTTGTGCCGCTGTTTCCTGCAATACACCTTCCGGAGAAAAGGAAGGTGAAGAAAATTTCAAATATCTCATTGATGAATTCGCAGACATCAAGGTGATGCGTTATCGCATTCCGGGATGGGAAGAACTCAGCTTGCAGCAGAAAGAATATATATATCATCTGAGCGAGGCTGCAAAATATGGCAGGGACATATTGTGGTGCCAGCACTATGAGCATAATCTTGAACTGAGAAAAGTGCTCGAGAATATCCTCGAAAACTATAAATGGGACAGGGATTGCAAAGATTTCCAAGACTTTACGGTATATGCAAAAAGGGTGTTCTTCTCAAATGGAATCCATCACCATTATGCTGAGGACAAGTTTTTCCCTGAATGCGGCAAAGAATATTTCGAATCATTGATGAAAGCGGTCGGAGAGGGAGAGAAATGCGCCCTGCTCATCCCGGTTGTCTATGATCCTGCAATCGCACCTCAGCGCAAGTCAAATGATGCTACAGGCGACATTGTAAAACTTTCAGCTGTAAACTTTTATGAGAATGTGACACGTGCGGAAGTTGATGAGTTCTATGCCAAGATGGCTGATCCAACTGACCAGAGACCAATATCATACGGTCTTAACAGCAAGGTAGTGAAAGGGGAAGACGGAGTTGTGCGAGAGGAAGTTTATAAGGTGGGAGGACTTTATGGCGCCGCAATCGAAAAGATTGTCGCTGAATTGGAGAAGGCAGCAGAATTTGCCGAGAATGACGCCCAGAAGCAATATATAGCAAGTCTTGTGGAATATTATCGTACCGGAGATCTCGCCCTTTGGGACAAATACAATATCGAATGGGTGCAGGAGACAGCCGGAACAGTGGATTTCGTCAATGGTTTCGTAGAGGATTATACAGACCCTCTCGGACGCAAGGCAAGTTGGGAGGCCGTGGTGAACTTCAAGGATCACGCAGCATCCGAAAGGACTGAAGTGATCAGTTCGAATGCTCAATGGTTCGAGGACAATTCCCCTGTTGACCCGCGTTTCAAGAAAAAAGAAGTCAAAGGCGTGAGCGCCAAGGTTATAAACGCAACTGTCCTCGCTGGAGACAGCTATCCTGCCCCTCCTATCGGAATCAATCTTCCGAATGCAGACTGGATCAGGAAGGAATACGGTTCTAAGTCTGTGACTATAGGCAATATCACCCACGCATACGATTATGCCGCCCAGGAATCTCCTAAGAGCACTCTTACAGAGTTCTCATATTCAGAAGAAGAAATTGCTCTTGCAAAGAAGTATCTTGCCCTCACAAATGAGGTTCATACAGACCTTCACGAATGCCTTGGTCACGGTTCCGGACAATTGCTTCCTGGCGTTCCTGCTGGCTCTCTCGGAGAATACAGCTCAACACTTGAAGAATCGAGGGCAGATCTTTTCGGTCTCTACTATATGGCCGATCCAAAGCTTGTGGAACTCGGAATCCTTCCGGATATGGAGGCGTATAAGGCTCAGTATTCCAATTATATAACCAACGGACTTCTTGTTCAGTTCAGCAGAGTGGAACTTGGCAGGAAGAACACTGAAGCCCATATGCAGAACAGAAAGCTCATCGCAGAATGGTGCTATGAGCAGGGACGTGCCCAAAATGTCATCGAAAAAATCGTCCGTGACGGTAAGACCTATTTCAAAGTCAATGATTTTGAGGCTCTCAGAAACCTGTTCGGAAAACTTCTTGCAGAAGTCCAGAGAATAAAATCCGAAGGTGATTTCGCAGCAGGCAAGGCACTTGTTGAGAATTATGCCGTCAATATTGATCCTACCATCCATAAGGAGGTTAGGGAGAGATACTCCGCCCTCAATCTTAAGCCATACGGAGGCTTCGTCAATCCTGAAATCATTCCTGTGGTCAAAGGCGGCAAAGTCGTTGACTACAAGGTGGAATATCCTGATGACTTCCTCGGTCAGATGCTTGAATACGGCAAGAAATATTCAACTCTTTAGCCTATGGCATCATTGCTTGGAGACTATGGTCATTATTTGAAGATAGAACGTGCGATGTCACCGAATACGGTGGCATCGTACTGTTCTGATGTGGAGGGATTCCTGTCCTATCTCCCTGAAAACGGGGATGCGGCCGCTTTGGCGGGAAGAATTCGTCCGGAAGATATATGTGACTATATGTCCGCCAAGGCGGAAAGCGGAAATTTTTCCAAACGTTCGCAGGCGCGCCTGCTCAGTTCGCTTCGCTCTTTTTTCGATTACCTTGTGGATGAAGGCTATATAGGAGCGAATCCCTGCGACTCCATTGATGCACCCAAAATAGGGAAATATCTTCCTGAGGTTTTGTCGGAGGAAGAGGTGGCACGGATTATCGAATCAGTAGGCGTGGATTCCTGGAATGGATTAAGAGACAGGGCAATCCTGGAAATTCTCTACAGTTGTGGACTGCGTGTGTCTGAGGCTGTCTCGCTAAGGATTTCTGATTTGTACTTTGATGAGTCATTCGTGCGTATCATCGGAAAGGGCAACAAGCAGAGGCTGGTCCCTGTCGCAGGACAGGCCTTGCACGCCGTGGAGGAATATCTCAATTGCCGTCCGGAACCTGCCGCACCTGAATTTGACGACATCCTTTTCCTCAATTCAAGGGGACGCTCACTAAGTCGCGTCTCGATGTTCAAGATGGTAAAAAATCAGGCTATGATTGCCGGGGTGCAGAAAAATATCTCACCTCATACCTTCCGCCATTCTTTCGCTACCCATCTGATTGAGCACGGGGCCGATTTGAGGGCGGTACAGGAAATGCTTGGACACGAGAGCGTTCTTACCACGGAAATATATACGCACATAGACAGCAGCACTTGGCAGGTTGCCGTCCTTGAACATCATCCGAGAAAATAGATTATTTTCCTTTCGCTGTATTTTCGGCTGCGATGGCTTCTTTCTCTGCGGCTATAGCTTCGTTGTAGCAATGCCTGCACAGCGGCTCATATATGTCTTTTTCTCCGAGAACCACAAGTTCGGAACTTCTTGAGAGCCTGTGAGAATGATTGGCGAGACTGCCGCATTTTACGCAGATTGCGTGTACTTTCTGGACATCTTCCGCTACAGCCATCAGGGCCGGCATCGGACCGAACGGATTGCCGAGAAAATCCGTGTCGAGTCCTGCTATAATGACCCTTATTCCTCTGTTGGCAAGAGTCTGAACCACTTCCACGATGGTTTCGTCAAAAAACTGGGCCTCGTCGATTCCCACAACTTCCACGTCGCTTGATAGCAGGAGCATACTTGCAGGGGAATCGATTGGAGTAGAGGGAATGCTATGCGCATCGTGTGACACCACCTGGTCGTCAGAATATCTGACATCCACGGCAGGCTTGTAGATTTCCACTTTCTGGTTGGCAAACTGCGCCCGTTTCATCCTTCTGATCAATTCCTCGGTCTTCCCTGAAAACATCGAACCGCAGATTACCTCTATTGAACCTGCTTTTTTTGCGTATTCTAAAAACATTTCCTTACTTTTGTATTTGACGAATGCAAAGATAACCATAATTGCCGTTATGAAAAAAAATAAAATCGAAATTTTGGATGAACTCGCAGCTGCCATAGAGGAAGTCCGCAATAGGGTGGATTTACTCGCCGGTATTGTTGATGAACTGCGTCAAAATATTGAGGATGAGGATGTTGCTTCTGAAGAAATGGCGTCTGGCGCCATTGCAAAGGAAATGGATGCCCCTATGGATGAAACAATGCAAGAGGACATCGAAGATTTACTGGAAGAAATCGAGGATATTACTGATATTGACTTGATTGAGGAACCTGTCGCCACATTTGAATCTGATGTTGTTGAGGAGCCTGAGTCTGTCTCTGAACCGGAACCTGAGGAACTGCCTGAACCTGCCTCAGAACCGAAGGTCGAACTGGAATCTGAAGATGAACCTGAAGTAGAGCCTGAGGAATTGTTCCGTGCCGGGGACATAAATGAAATGCAGGCTGAAATGAAAGCACCGTTGTTCCTGGATGTGATGGCAGCGCGTAATTCTTGGAAAAACGATATTCCCGGTCCTGAAGTAAAAGATGTCAGAAGTGCCATATCATTGAATGACAGGGTGCTTTTCATAAACCACCTTTTCGGCGAAGATCCTGCGGCATTCCAGTCGGTTCTCAATGCTGTCAATTCTATGACATCTTTCTCCGAGGCTGAGGATTATATGTATCAACTCCATCCGGAATGGAATTTCGATTCGGATATAGTTTATCGTTTTATGATGGCAATCAGAAGAAAACTTAAATGACGATGGCTGGAAAACTTTATATCGTGCCTACTCCGGTGGGAAATCTTGAAGATATGACATTCAGGGCCGTCAAGGTCCTGAAAGAGGCGGATTTGATTCTTGCAGAAGACACGAGGACGAGTTCTGTCCTTCTGAAACATTATGACATCCACGGCCGTCTGGAATCCCACCACAAATTCAACGAGCACAAGACTGTGGAGACAGTTAAGGAGAGGATTCTCGCAGGTCTGGACGTAGCCCTTATAAGCGATGCCGGCACCCCAGGCATTTCCGATCCGGGTTTCCTCCTTGTGCGTACCTGTGTCAGGGAAGGCATTGAAGTCCAGACCCTTCCTGGAGCGACCGCCTTTGTCCCCGCACTGGTCAGCTCCGGTTTTCCTTGCGACAGATTTTGTTTTGAAGGCTTCCTGCCAGTTAAGAAAGGTCGCCAGACCCGCCTTCTTGAACTCGCATCTGAGTCGCGCACAATGATTTTTTATGAATCACCGTTCCGGCTTGTCAAAACCTTACTCCAATTTGCTGATTTTTTCGGAGAAGACAGGGAATGTTCAGTAGCGAGGGAAATATCCAAAATGTTCGAGGAACATCGCAGAGGTACACTTGCAGAGGTGGCTGCCTGGTATCAGGAACACGAGCCTAAAGGTGAAATAGTCATTATCGTAGAAGGCTGTCCTGAACGTAAAAAATCAGAAAAAGATATAAATTCGGAAAATCCTGCATCAAAAAAGAGAAATTTATATTAAAAAACAGAAAAATCTGTTCCCTGCCTCTTGGCTCATATAAACGGAATTATGACTTTTGTCCTGCCGTCCATAATCGGGCGGCAGGATTTGTATGGAAGAGAAGAAACGGGAAAAAGGGAAGTCTTATTATGTCGGAATCGTTGCCCTGGTTTTTCTGATAATCGGATATCAGACTGCATTGTTTGTCCACAAAGCTGCCGTAGCCCAGATTGTCAGTCATCGTGACAGTCCGGACACTGTTTATGTATATGAACAGGTTGCGTCGGGAAAAAAGGCTTCTTATGGTGGTGATAAAGCTTCTTATAATAGTAAAAAGGCTCCTTCGGGTGGCAATATAGGTAGGACAGTACCATCATCTGGGATGGAAACAAGACGGTCGGAGCACTCTCAGGCAGCGGATAAAATATACAAGGCAAACAGGAGGGTGGAGTCTTTTGTTTTCAATCCCAATACCGTGTCTGTGGAGGATCTGATTCGTCTGGGTTTTTCAGAAAAACAGGCTGGAGCCATAGATTCATACAGGACAAAAGGAGGAAGATTCCGCAGAAAGGCTGATTTTGCAAAGTCATTTGTCGTGGCGGATTCCGTTTATAGAAGACTTGAGCCCTATATAGACATCCCTCTTGTAGATCTCAATCAGGCTGATTCTGCCGCCTTGGATGACCTGCCAGGCATAGGAGGCTATTTCGCCAAATCAATTATAGCCCACAGAACTGCTATCGGAGGCTTTACCTGCAAGGAACAACTTCTGGATGTGAAGAATATGGACAAGGAACGTTATGATGCCCTTGCGGATTTGGTGTTCGTGAATGAAAATGATATGAAGCCGCTCCGGTTGTGGACGATGCCGGAAGATTCCCTCCGCCTCCATCCCTATATAGGTAAAAAATATGCCCGCGGCATTGTTCTCTACCGCGAGCATAATCCTCCTGAATCGCTTTCAGTTGATGGACTCCTGAAAGCTGGGGTCATTGATGAGGAAACTGCTGTCAAACTGTCGAGATGCCTGATTCCCAAGGCTCCTGATTGACAAATTTATATATCGCAATGCCCCTATTTGACAAATAAATGTATAAGTTTATCTTTCCAACTGCTGAATGGCTGATATCTCAACGGGAGATCGAGCCAGAACGGCTTGTCAACGATGCTTTTCAGATGGGTGAAGGTGTCAAATCCGAATTTGCCGTGATAGCCTCCCATACCGCTTTCGCCGACACCGCCGAATGGCATTTCTTCAGTGGCAAGGTGGATGACAGTGTCATTTACACATCCGCCTCCGAAATGCAGGGATGCCAGCAGGTCTTCCCTGACGGCTTTGTCGGAGGTAAATATATAAGTGGCGAGAGGACGTGGACGCGCATTGATATATGCCTTTACCTGTTCCATATCTGTATAGGAAAGTACAGGCATCAGAGGACCGAAGATTTCCTCTGTCATTATTTCAAGGGAGTTGATTCTCGCATTATCAATGCTGCCAAGAGATATGATGGACGGCTCAATTTTCATTGTGGCTGCATTACATCCGCCACCACAAACGAGTTTGCCATTGCCTGTTGCAGCAATATGTTCGGTACATTCGCCTAAGACTTTTGTCAGCCTGCTGAAATGCTTGCTGTTCACAATCTTGCCATAGTCAGGGTTGTTGAGGGCGTTGTCCCCGTACATCTTGGTCTTCTGTTTGAGACATTCCGCGAGGAATTCGTCCCTTATGCTTTCCTCGACAAGAACATAGTCAGGCGCGACACAGGTCTGACCGCAGTTTAGATATTTGCCAAAGACGATTCTTGCTGCAGCAACTTTCAGGTTCGCAGTCTTGTCCACAATGACAGGACTCTTTCCTCCGAGTTCGAGGGTTACCGGTGTAAGATGAGCGGCAGCCTTTTCCATCACGAGTCTGCCCACGCTCTTGCTTCCTGTGAAGAAGATGTAATCGAATTTCTGCTCAAGAAGATCCGAATTGACATCCCTTCCTCCCTCCACAACTGAAACATATTCAGGCGGAAAGGTGGCTTCCACCAATTTCCTGATAACGGCACTTGTCGCAGGGGAATATGCACTCGGTTTGACCACGGCGGTATTGCCTGCTGAAACAGCGCAGACAAGAGGTGAGATACATAGCAGGAACGGATAGTTCCACGGACTCATTATCAACACGTTGCCATACGGCTCCGGGATGATGTAACTCTTCGCAGGGAATTGGGCAAGGGGAGTACATACTCTTTTTCTCTTGCTCCATTTTGCCGTATGGCGTATAGCATTTCCGACTTCAGACAAAGTGAGCCCTACCTCACACATATAACTCTCGGTACGGCTCTTTCCGAGATCCGCACCGAGAGCGTCTTCAATTTCGGATTCCATTGCCAGTATGTTGGCTTTCAACTTCTTCAGATATTCGATTCTGAATTTGGGATCAAGTGTCTTTCCGCTGAGGAAAAACTCCCTTTGTGTTGCTACCGTTTTTTCTGTCATTGCTGGAATGCGTTCTATTTCAAATTATCAGTCTTTGATTTCGCTTATGGCAGCCCTGATCTTAGTTTCGATTTCATCGCAGAGTTCCACGTTGTCGGTGAGCAATTGCTTCACGGCTTCCCTTCCTTGGGCAAGTTTAGCATCCCCGTAGCTGAACCACGAACCGCTCTTCTTTATAATCTCGAACTCTACACCCAAATCTATAATTTCTCCTACACGGGATATTCCCTCTCCGAATACAATGTCGAATTCAGCCTTCTTGAATGGAGGTGCCATCTTGTTTTTCACAATCTTGACCTTAGTCCTGTTTCCGAGGGCTTCCTCTCCGTCTTTGATCTGGGTGGTTCTGCGCACATCTACACGCACTGAAGCATAGAATTTGAGCGCGTTACCTCCTGTCGTTGTCTCGGGATTGCCGAACATCACTCCAATCTTGTCCCTTAGCTGGTTTATGAAGATACAGCAGGTGTTGGTCTTACTGATGTTCGCGGTGAGTTTTCTGAGCGCCTGGCTCATAAGCCTTGCCTGGAGACCCATCTTCGCGTCTCCCATCTCCCCTTCGATTTCCGCTTTCGGGGTGAGAGCTGCCACTGAGTCGATTACGATGATGTCAATCGCTCCTGACCGGATGAGGTTGTCTGCTATTTCGAGGGCTTGTTCCCCATTGTCTGGCTGGGATATGAGCAAAGTGTCGAGGTTTACTCCGAGATTCTTGGCATAAGTCCTGTCGAAGGCGTGCTCGGCGTCAATTATAGCTGCAATTCCGCCCTGTTTCTGTGCCTGAGCGATGGCGTGGATTGCAAGGGTGGTCTTTCCGCTGGATTCCGGACCGTAAATCTCGATAACCCTTCCGCGTGGATAGCCGCCGATTCCGAGGGCGTGGTCAAGTGCGATGGAACCGCTCGGGATGACTGACACTTCCCATTTTGGCTGATCCCCCAACTTCATTATGGTACCTTTGCCATAATCCTTCTCAATCTTGTCTATCGTCGCTTGCAGAGCCTTAAGCTTCGCCGCATTGATTTCGGTACCTTCCATTTCTTCTTTAGCCATAAATGTTGATTTTAAAATGTTTGTAATGATTTGCGGAAGTCCGGGCCTTCCACTTAAAGGCAAAGATACAATAAAAAAATGTTCATTTGCCATATTTTTTGATTAATTTTGCTAAATTGCGGAGAGGAAAAATTCGCATTTGTGAAACTGAATTGCGGAAGGTGATTCAGCAGATGTTGACTGAGCAATAGGAACATATATGAAGGAAAGGCTAATTGGTAAAAATCTTGAGGAACTCAAGGCGGTGGCGGCACAGGCAGGGCTGCCTCGTTTTGCCGCAGGACAGATTGCAAGATGGCTTTATGTGAAGAAAGCCAAGACTATAGAACAGATGACTGACATTTCAAAGACCGGACGCGCGCGTCTGATGGAACTTTATGAGGTGGGAACTGTTCCGTATGCTTCCGTGATGGAATCCTCCGACGGCACAAAGAAATATCTCTTCCCGGTAGCCTGTTCCAAAAGTGCTGAGCTGAATGCTTCTTCTTCACCTGACTGCGACCCGTCAACACTGGAGGAAGGCGCAATCGAATCTGTTATGATTCCGGACGGTGACAGAGCTACCCTTTGCGTCTCCGCCCAGTCTGGTTGCCGTATGGGCTGTCATTTCTGTATGACCGGACGTCAGGGCTTTCACGGCAATCTTTCGGCTGCGGACATCATTTCCCAGTTCCTTTGTGTGGATGAAAGCGATTCCCTTACGAATGCCGTGTTTATGGGGATGGGAGAGCCGATGGACAATTACGACAATGTCCTCAGGGCCATTGAAATCCTGACTGCGGATTGGGGCTTTGCCTGGAGTCCGAAGCGCATAACCGTTTCGACGGTGGGTGTTCTTCCCGCTCTCAGACGCTTCCTCGATGAAAGCAAATGCCATCTTGCTGTAAGCCTTCACGATCCATTTGCACAGGAACGCCTCTCCATTATGCCTGTTCAGAAGGCATATCCTCTCGATAAGGTCATAGACTTGATCAAGGAATATGATTTTACCGGACAGCGCCGCGTAAGTTTCGAATACACTATGTTTGCCGGCTTCAATGACACCAAGGCTCACGCAGATGCACTGGCAAGGCTTTTGAGGGGTTTGGAATGTCGCGTAAACCTCATCAGATTCCATAAGATACCTGATTTTCCTTATGGCACGTCGGCGGATGCCGTTATAGAGAATTTCCGTCAACGTCTGCTTGCTTCCGGGATCGTGGCAACTGTCAGGGCTTCCATGGGCGAGGATATTTTTGCTGCCTGCGGAATGCTTGCCGGCAAGCATCGGGACA
>JBJEBO010000278.1:0-2396 GCA_051870155.1 Candidatus Cryptobacteroides sp. | reverse complement strand
TTCAACAGAATTGGGGTAAGCCCCAAGGAATTCTGATTAGTTTTGGTTAACTTTGCAAGATATTTGAAAATTACTGACGAAAGAGAGATATGCCAAAGAACACATCATCAAAGTCCAAAACGGGCACTTCTGGAACAAGATTATCCAATGTGTTGAAACCCAAAAACATGACGCTCCAAGAGTGGCAGATTAAGCTTAGAAGGAATGCGGCTGAATCGGAGGGACTTGCTCCTTCTGCCGACTGTGACGAGCGCTTTGGACGGTGCTACCGTGTCGTGAATCCTGCTACGCGGGCAAGTTATGAAGTGTATTATTATGGGAAAGGGCATTTGCTCAACAGGTGTAACTGTATGGATTTCAAAACGTCCCGCTTGTGCACCTGTAAGCATCTTGAGGCGGTCGGGTTGAGTGTAGCCTCCAGGAGGAGAGGCTCCGTAAGACCAGTCAGGTGTCCGGAGGAAATGACCCTGCTTTATGTGGATTACAGCCGTGAACCGCACTTTGCGCTTTATTTCGGGAATCAGTCCGGGAAATTGAAAGCTCTTGCTGCCGGTTTGTTTGACATTGACAACAGGCTTTCTGCCGACTCCCCAAATCTGACCGCACTCAATGATTTTATTGCAGCTGCCCGCTCTTGCGATGAATGTTTTGAAGTCACGGAAGATGCGAGGGAATTGCTTGCTGCTTCGCTCTCTTCGGTTTCCAGGCGCAGGAATCTGGATGATATTTTCAGTAAAGGGGATGCGTGGCTGAAAGACATTTTCCGTCCCGGAATCGTGCCGTATAATTATCAGACTGACGGAATCAAATTTGCGTCCCGCTCAGGCAATTGCATAATCGCTGATGAGATGGGACTTGGAAAAACCATCCAGGCTATAGGTACTGCTGCATTGTTGAACAAGCTCGGTTATGTGTCTTCCGTTCTTGTAGTATGTCCTACGTCACTCAAATATCAGTGGCTCAGGGAAATACGGAAGTTTACCGAACATAGTGCCCTTGTCGTAGAGGGCAACCCTATTCAGCGCTGCAAGGCGTACGAGGAGGAGGGACACCTCTTTAAGATAGTGTCTTACAACGCTTTGTCTAACGATGCCAAATCTTCTTATTCAAAGTTGCAGTTTGATATGGTAATTATGGATGAGGTGCAGAGGCTGAAGAACTGGAATACCCAGGCTGCGAAGGGAGCGAGGAAACTAAAGTCAGATTATCGTGTCATCCTCACCGGTACTCCGCTGGAGAATAAACTGGAGGAACTGTATTCCATAGTCCAGTTGGTGGACCAGAATATACTTGGACCATATTATCTGTTTAGGCACAATCACATACTGACCGATGCGTTCGGAAAGGTAACAGGTTATACGGGATTGAATGCCATATCCGACACTCTGTCCCCTGTGCTTTTGCGCCGCCGTAAGGCTGATGTGAATCTACAGCTTCCAGGCAGGATGGACAAGAATCTCTTTGTCGTTTTGACCCGTCAGCAGATGGATTTCCACGAAGAATTCAGGGGAGCAGTCGCAAGAATCGTTTTCAAGTGGAAGAAATACCATTTTCTCAGCGAGACCGACAGGAGAAGGCTTCTTCTGCTCCTGTCCCAGATGAGGATGGTGTGTGACAGCACCTATATTCTGGACCAGAGCAGCCGTTACGATACAAAGGTGGACGAGGTGTTGCATATTGTGTCGGATGTGGTTGCCTCGGGGAACGAGAAACTGGTTGTGTTCAGCCAATGGGAGAGGATGACAAGGCTCATCGCCACCGGCCTTGATGGGGCGGGAATAGGCTACGCCAACCTGAACGGTTCCGTGCCGTCCTCGCGCCGTAAAGAATTGATTGACGAGTTTACGGACAACCCAGATATAAGGGTGTTCCTGTCAACAGATGCCGGCAGCACCGGACTCAATCTTCAGGCAGCGAGCTACGTGATTAATATCGATCTCCCGTGGAACCCGGCAGTGCTGGAGCAGCGCATAGGGCGTGTGTACCGTATAGGACAGGAACGAAAGATTCAGGTAATCAATATGGTGGCTCCTGGTACCATTGAAGAGCAGATGCTGTACAAACTGGATTTCAAGGCTTCGATGGCGGAAGGTGTTCTTGACGGGGGAGCGGATGATGTGTCAATCGGAGACAGCCGCATACAGCAGATTGTGGATGATTTTGACTTCTCCGAACCGTCGGACAATTCCTTGGCGGCAGAACCTGATGCTCCTCTTGCAATGCCGCAGCCTCAGGATCACCAAGGAGAGATCACGGACACTGTGACCGGCAATGAACTCGAAGAGCTGGATACCGGATCTCTTGAGGTTCAGCCAGCTGCGCTGGAAGGTTCCGAAGACCCTTGTGACAAGGTGATACACGAAGGTGCGTCTTTCATTGAAGGGCTGGCTTCAGTC
>JBJEBO010000277.1:0-2397 GCA_051870155.1 Candidatus Cryptobacteroides sp. | reverse complement strand
CATATTTTCATTACACTCTTGTAATTTTCCGTATAGGCAGTATTCTCGTTCCAATCTATGTCAATAAACTTGAAGAAGTTGACTGAAGAAGCCCATCCTGTCTCCTGGCTTGAATATATCATAGGAATTCCTCCGGAAAAGGCTGTGACGACGAATGCGGCAAGCGCTCCTTCTGTACTTTTGAATATTGTGACCGGAGCCCCATCGTTCATAGCGATGTCGTGATTCGTTATGAACCTCATCACCTCCTGTCCTTCCTCCAGACCGTCTTCTTCATTCCTGATTGTTTCATAAAGATTTGATAAGGAAGTTTTTCCGTTGAATGTGGAAACAAGTTTGGAATTGAATGACCATCCATAGAGAATGTCGAATCCCGCCTCGTACAGATTTTTGTCAGATGATTCAGCAAGCATAAGCGCATCATTCTTGATGCTTCTTATACCTTTGATAGCTTCTTTCCAAAAGTCATTAGGAACATAGTCCGCCGCATCGCATCTGAAACCGTCTATTCCTGTTTCGGATATCCACCATTTCATTGCTTCCGCCATTTCAGACCTCATCTGGGCATTTCCATAATTCAAGTCTGCCACATCGTTCCAACCAGTGCCTGCCGGAGGGATGATGTTTCCTGAAGCATCAGTCGTGTACCAATCAGGATGTTCTTCAATCCAGGAGCAATCCCACGCAGTATGGTTCGCCACCCAGTCCAGGATTACTTTCATACCGGAATTATGGGCTTTTGTGACAAGTGATTTAAATTCGTCCATAGAGCCATAGTCGCTGTTGACCTGGCGATAATCACGGACACAATATGGAGAGCCTACAGAGTTCAAGGAACCTTCTGGATAAACAGGCATCAGCCAGAGCACCGTAGTACCCAAATCGCCTATCCTGTCGAGATCTGCAGCTATTTCATTGAAAGCCTTCCCTCGTCCGAACAGTTTCGGATTCGCCTCATAAATCACATCCACAGGTCCGTCTCCATACTCTACCGGCGGAACAGGTGTGTCAATGCCTTTTTCCCCGCATCCGGTCGCGCCGAGAATCGACGCGACCAGCAGGGAAATTGCCGCTTTGAATCTTTCGTATCTTAAATTCATTATTCAACCGCTTTTACTCCGTCTGCAGCGACTTCAAGGAAAATATCTCCGTGGAGCGAGGTGTTCCAGTCTCCAAGTTGGAGGCCTGCTCCGGAGTTGTTGAAGATGAGATTGACCGTCTTTCCTTCATACTCTCCTGCAACTTCAAAGTACAGATATTCGGTTCCACCGACAGTTTCTGTGCCCGCAGGAGCAGCTCCCGGCCATCCTCCGAAAATTTCGGCATCGCCCCAGGCATAGACGGTTATGGCATCCCATTCTGTTCGGTTGAGGATATAGATTCTTGATGCCGGAGCATCGGTCACTGTGGCTTCGGTTCCTGATATAGTCATAAACCAGTCTTTGTCAAGAACCACTGTCGGACCGTTGAACTGTTCTGAACCATTGTTGAATATAAGGTTGTATGTGAGTCCGTACAGACTTTCCGGAGTTGTGAATCTGCTATATCCGACTCCAGCGAATGTCACCCGTGAGGAGGCTGTCGCTCCCGGCCATCCTCCGAAAAGTTCGGCGATTCCATCTCCCCAAGCATAAAGGTTCAGCACGGACCATCCGGAATTGTCTTTTACGAAAATGTTGAGAGGTTTACCATCAGGTGTAGGCTCCGGTTCCGGCTCTGGCTCCGGCTCCGGTGTTTCCCCACGGTTGAACGGATCTTCGATGACAGCGCAGTCTTTCGTGCCATATATGAGGTAGAAGAGATCCACAACATCCGCGCTGAATACTACAGGCATATCCCCTGTTTGTATTCCTCCACCATTGTTGTTGAAAATCAGGTTCTGCGACTTTCCAACCACCTCATCGGCGGCATAGTCGAAATAGGTGTAGGTGTATCCGGCGATCTTTTTCGTTCCTGAAGGCTGCATACCCGGCCAACCGCCTCCGAGATCATTCTGGTCTCCCCATTGATAGAGCGCAACTGCATCCCATCCGGCCTGGTTGTCTGCGTAAACCCTTATGAAACCTTCGTGTGAAGGCAATGCTGTGTCAGCTTCCACTCCATCTGCTGTGACTATGAGGAAATATTCATCCTCTTCGAGGGTGATGTTGTAGTCTTTCAACTGGGTACCTGCACCATTGTTGTTGAAGATGAGGTTGAGGTTCAGTCCTCTGTTGGCTTCTCCGCAGTCGAAATATTTCCAAGTCGTACCATTCTTCACTTCCGTTCCGGTAGGCTGCATTCCAGGCCATCCTCCGAATGCCTCGGCATCACCCCAGGCATAGAGGGCAATAGCATCCCATCCGGTCTTGTCATCTATATAGATCACAGGTCCGTCGTGTTCGATTTCGGGAGCTA
>JBJEBO010000276.1:0-2400 GCA_051870155.1 Candidatus Cryptobacteroides sp. | reverse complement strand
TTTTGTAGTCCCGAGCAGAATCGAACTGCTATCTAAAGTTTAGGAAACTTCCATTCTATCCGTTGAACTACGGGACCGGATTTATGAGAATTGGTGAATTACTCAGCCTTCTTCTCAATGATCTGACGACCTCTATAGTAGCCACACTCAGGGCATACCCTATGGTACATTACTGTAGCACCGCAGTTTGAGCAAGTGCCGAGAGTAGGAACCACAGCGACGTCGTGTGTTCTTCTTTTGTCTCTTCTCTCTTTTGAGACTTTTCGTTTCGGATGTGCCATTGTTCTTTATGTTTTTAATATTTATATTCTATCAAAAGTTCTCTCCAACTTCCCGAATCAATTCTTGAAAAGACCGCTCAGACTTGCAAACGGGCTGTCTGAAGGATTAGCGACCACCGAAGAATCAGTATCAACTCCAAGCCTTCCAGCCACAGTCTCGTCACATTCCCCTTCGGGATGAACCCGCGTCAACGGAAGATCCAAACATACATAGTCATAAACTATCTGGCTCAAATCCAACTCTGTATCAGTCATCGGAACAACTATCACCTCCCTCTCGGGATTCGAATCGTCACTTCCGGCCTCCTGACCATATTTGACGCTCAACCTGATTTCAGGCGAGACCTCCATCTCAAGATCCGCAAGGCATCTGTCACATTGTACAGTCACCTTTCCGCAGACCTCGCAGTCAACACCGATATAATTTCCGGATTTCTCCACGTATGCCACCACATCGATGTCTGCATCAAGAATCTCTTCGTTTTCAAAGTTTTTGAAGAACTCTTTCCCGACATTCCATCGGTATTCCCTACGGCCTGTCGTAAATCCATTTAAGGCTATTATCAATGGTTCATTCATACCCCACAAACAGATTTGGCTTGCAAAGGTATAAAAAACTTTTGGTTTTGTCAATCTAAATTACCACTTTTTCTCTTGCGCTCTATCTCGTCAAGAATTATCTTCCTGATTCTCATAGACTTAGGAGTAACCTCAACAAGTTCATCCTCCTGAATATATTCAAGAGCTTCCTCAAGAGAGAACACAATTGGCGGCGGAAGCATCACTTTGTCATCACTTCCGGATGCACGCATATTCGTAAGTTTTTTGGTCTTGCAGATATTAATGTTCAAATCCCTGTCACGCGTGTGCTCGCCGACCACCTGTCCTGCATAGATTTCAACACCAGGCTCTATAAAGAAGCGACCTCTGTCCTGGAGTTTGTCCATAGAATATGCCACTGCCGTTCCTGTCTCCAAAGAAACAAGGGAGCCATTGGTTCGGTTCTCTATGTCACCCTTGTACGGCTCATATCCTTTGAACCTGTGGGCTACGACAGCCTCTCCCTGTGTTGCTGTGAGAAGATTGCTTCTCAATCCCATAAGACCTCTTGCAGGAATATCGAAATCAAGATGTGTCCTGTCTCCCTTAGGCTCCATATGGATGAGGGCAGCCTTCCTTCTTGTAGAAATCTCAATGGCCTTGCCCACGAACTCTTCCGGAACATCAATGGTGAGATTCTCGATTGGCTCGCATCTCTCGCCATTAATAGTCTTGTCCAGAACCTTAGGCTGTCCGACCTGGAGTTCGAAGCCTTCCCTGCGCATTGTCTCAATCAGCACAGACAAATGGAGGACTCCACGACCATATACTATGAATGAATCCGCATTAGGACCAGGTTTCACCCTCAAGGCGAGGTTCTTCTCGAGTTCCTTTTCAAGACGCTCCTTCAAATGCCTTGAAGTCACATATTTTCCCTCCCTTCCAAAGAAAGGCGAGTTGTTGATGCAGAAAAGCATACTCATTGTCGGCTCATCGACGGAAATAGGAGGAAGAGCCTCCGGATTCTCGAAATCTGCTACAGTATCCCCTATCTCAAACCCTTCAAGTCCGACGACAGCACAGAGGTCTCCGCACTGCACCTTGTCCACCTTGGTCTTTCCCAGACCATCGAAAACCATTAGTTCCTTAATTTTCTGCTTTTGAATGATGTCATATCTCTTGCAAAGGCTTATGTTCATTCCTGAAACAAGTTCTCCCCTTGTCACCCTGCCGATTGCGATACGACCGACATACGGAGAATATTCAAGTGAGGATATAAGCATTTGAGGCGTACCTTCCTTGTGCTCCGGAGCCGGAATAACCTCAAGAATCGTATCAAGAAGGGCTGTAATGTCCTTTGTAGGCTTTCTCCAATCAAGAGACATCCATCCCTGTTTTGCACTTCCATAAACTGTGCGGAAATCAAGCTGGTCTTCAGTAGCATTCAAAGAAAACATAAGATCGAACACCTCTTCCTGGACTTCGTCAGGGCGGCAGTTCTGCTTGTCCACCTTGTTAATTACTACTATCGGCTTCTTGCCCATCTCAATGGCTTTCTGAAGCACGAAACGTGTCTCCG
>JBJEBO010000275.1:0-11077 GCA_051870155.1 Candidatus Cryptobacteroides sp. | reverse complement strand
AGGTGGCAGTATCCTTAACGTTCACGGCAATGATGTCTATCTTGCCGGCATTGAGCGAATCGTGATAATTCACTTTGTCATCTGCAATCCTGATGTCTGCCACAATCCCTTGTGCATTGGCAAAATGCCTTAACATCTCGTATGTAAATCCGGCTTTCAGTCCGTTTGAACTGTACATATCATTGCCGGTGCTGATGACGCATCTTAATGTGTCTGAGTCGAATGCACGTTGTCTGCAACGGTCTTCGACATTTCTTTCCCCGCCGAACGGGACGATGCATAGCATAATTGCAAGGCATAAGCCTGCCCTGAGCATCGCAAAATTCTTTTCTGTCTTAAAAATCATTTTTTTTGCTTTAAGACCGACGCCCGCCTTGATGACAGAAACGCGTTATCTTATTGCTGTCTGCTGTCGCGAGCCTCCTTGTCTTGAACCGCCTGAATAGCTTGAGGAGCCTGAAGAACCGGATGATCCGGAAGAGCTGCCTCCTGCCTTTCCTGAAACGCTTGAGTTCTTGACCGGTTGAACATAGAATGGCCAGAAGATACCCACTTTGATTGTGCGTTGAGGATTGATGTAATGGTGAGCGCTGAAATAATCCGCAGATTTGTTAGGCCAGCCCATATTCAGGTTCACAGCCTTTATGAATATGCACGCTCTTTTCCATTGGATGTTGATAAATACGTCCAGATTTGCGCAGTTGCCATACTCTTCTTCTTCCTGATTGAAGAAAACTCCTAAAGCTGGATTCCAGGCAGGGGCGTACCATTTTGTGTTGTATCGCCCATTGGCGCCTATCTGCATCTGCATCACGTTCTTGACGACGTCGAACTGGATGTAATACCGTAAATTGGCGGCAAACAAAGGGAGCGGCATCACTTTGTCGTTGGAAGAGATCTGGAACAGCAGGTCGTGGTCGAAATGGAATTTCCACACCCTGAAATCTTTCCTTAGGGATGCAGTGATGACACTCATCGGTGTGTTGTTTTGTCTAATGATGCCAGCATTGTCATAGTATAAGTTATTGCTGAGCAGCGCATAGCCGAAACCGGCGCGGAATTTCCAACGTGGAATTTCAAGGGATGCCTCCACCTTTGTAGTGGAGATTTTTCCGAATTCATTGTCCCATTTGAAATGGTTGGTATAGATATGCTGCTCGTAGTAGTCCGGCTCTTTGAGGCTTGTTTCGAAATGTGCCTTTAGAGTTATTGGACTGTTCTTGTCACGCCGGAACGGGTAGGTGCTGAAACTTATGTTTGCATCAATGTTGAAATCATTCACTTCTCTTCCGAGGAAAGTATATTTTCCTGTGGCATCCCAGGAAAGATACTTCTTGAATTTGCCTCGGGCTCCGGCATAGAGATATGTCGAGTTGAACACCGCGTTCTTGTTCTTCACGACATAGCCGTTCGGGTTGAAAGTGAAGTAGTTCAGCAACTTGTTGCCTATTCCGACATCAATCTTAGATACCAGCCAGTCTTCGGCCCACGGCTGAAGACTGAGATAAATCTTGTTCTCAAGCCTCATTACCCTGAGAGAATCGGCAGAGGTTGTAGGGTTTATATAGAAATTGTCGTGATAAAACCCGCGTCCTGCCGTGTCACTGGCTGAAATCTTGTCATTATATAATTTGGTAAAAACCGAATATTCTGAATTATGTCCTATGAATGCTGTGGTCACATCCTTTACGATAGTATCTGCCTGGGCAGTTTCCATTCCTTCTCCCATTCCTTCCTCCAACTCATCTCCGGTTTCTTCGGCTATACCTTCCTCTTCTTCCGGAACCTGGAAAAGTGCCGCTGCTCCAAGGCTGTCACCGAGAGCAAGCAGACTGTCTCTTTTTGCGTTAAGTGCTTTCTCGACTCTCGCCAGAGAGTCCCTCAATGCCCTCTCTTTCTTCCTCTGATCGCGGTTCATAAGGAAGTTGAACGGAATCCTGTAGGACTGGTCCACATAGACGGTGTGCTTCTTTGTTACATTCGAAGCATCTGAGAGACGGACGTTGATTTCCCTCGCATCCACCGTAGTATCCCTTATCCAGAAATTGTCTATTATACCGCCGTTCTCCGTTCGCTCCACCTTATTATATATATATCCCGCATTCAGGAGATATTTCTTCCCGGTGTAATTGGTCGTGAAAGTGAGATTCTTGTTGTCTGTCTTTTCGTTTTTCAACAATCCCTTTGCTCCGAATTTGTCGAATTCGAAACCCACGTTCCATTCCGGGAGAATGTTCTGGGTGGTAAGGAACTTCAGGTTCATCTCCTCCTTCTCCCTGCTCGTGAACAAAGTTCCCCAATAGGCAAGTTCCGTATATGGGGTCTTTGTGTTGTACATCGGATTGTTTTCAGGAGAAAAGGTATATGCCTTGTATGGAGTGTAGAAAATCACATTTTCCTCTTCCTCCCGTTTGAAATAGTTGTATGGCATCGATGCGGATCCGGATGTTCCAAGATGCACTGCATTCACATCGTTCTTGTAGATTGGAAGGTCGTTGAAATGGTAATTATATGTCGTATCCAACTCCTTGAAATCCATTCTGTTGAACTTTCGGTCACGGGTCCAGGTCACAATCCTCTTGTATTGGAGTGAATCAGGAATCGCGTATGTCTCGAGGATTCGTGGGGTAGCAGATATGATACTGTCCCTCCTCGCCTTTATGCTATCTTTGCGGCGCATTATGCTGTCGCTCTTGTGGAGAAGCATAGGAAGCTGCTGTTCATAGTCATATCTCTTTCTCTCCTTCTTGCTCAAAGATGCATACCAGAGAGCGAACTTTTCTTTTGCAACAAGGATGGAATCGCTAATATAAAGTGAGTCAAGCTTTGCTGCTTCAAGGGTGTCTCCAGCACTCAAAAGCGAATCCTTGGTATGCCTCCTTGTGATGGAGTCCTTGATCTCGACGTAATATTTGAATTTGAAAGGATCTGTAATCCTTAGCGAATCAGGTGGAATGATGGTATCCCTTGCCGACAGAATGACCGTGTCTTTGTCAACTGTCGCTGTATCGCCCATTTGGAGGGTGTCTTTCAGACCGAGGGAGTCCCCAGACTGGATGGCGTTATTTGTATCAAGGGTATCAAGGACGAATGTTGCATCGCCAGACATATCGGAAACGGCTGTACCACTGACCTGGACGGCGCTGTCAGACCTGAAGGTCAGCGAGTCCTGAAATTGCCTCAGATGTATGGCTCTGCCCGTATCAATCCCGAACGATTGAATGGCTGCCAGACCCGTCAGAAGCGCAGGTATCCATATTTTGCCTGTACGTTTTTGCAAATTCTAAAAAGTTTTGAACCGGCAAAGATATACAAAAATAGTGCAAAATGCAACTATTCAAGCTCAATGCCCTCTTTCTGCATCTCTTCCAATGCCTTTCTATGCCCCTCGGCATCTACATATCCGATAGCTTCCGTAAGGAGTCTTACCTTGAAACCTGCCTTCATTAAATCTTCGCAAGTATTTCTGACACAATACTCTGTGGCAATTCCGCATACATAGACATCCTTGATGTCAAGAAGTTCCAAAACCTCGGAAAGGGACTGCCCGCAGGAATTAACTCCTTCAAATCCGGAATATTGCTCCTTGAGTCTGTCGCAACCCTTGTCGAAAGTCAGGCTTTCTTCCACATACGGGCGTAGCAACTCGTGGATTTCTCCTCCGCGTGTCCCGGCAACGCAATGAGCCGGCCATATTCCTCCGTAATCTTTGAAAGATGAATGGTCTTTTGGATGCCTGTCACGGATAAAGAGGATTGGAAAGGTGCCGAGAATTTCGTCTGCATTGCCTTCATCGGCTCCGGAAACTTTGTTTATGAAGTCCACAGTTGCCTTTACTGCTTCCTCTGAATGGAGGCAGGCGAGAGAACCGTCTATGAAATCGTAGAGCATATCCACGACTATGAGTGCCGAATCTTTCATTTTGCGCTGAATTCGTTGATTTCTTTTACCAATTTGTTTATGATGCTCATTTTCAGGTTGTAGAGGTCGTCTGAGATGTCCACCTTATAATAATGAGGGTTGATAAGCCTTCTCTCACTCTTGCTGAAATGTGCAAGAACATCGTTATAATAAGCCTTCTTTTCCTGGAGACTGCGTACCGGGATGCATCTCTTCCCGTTTTCCATTACTTTGACCTGCAATGATTTCCAGGTGTATGTTCCGGCTTCGAAGGTCTTTGTCTTGTATCTGTCGTATTCGTCGGTTATTGTGAACGTCTCTCCGGCCTCAATCAAGGCAGAAAGCGAGTCTCCTCTGAGGCAGGTGACGTCAGCCTTGTATATTTCTCCTTTCTCCGGATCGTTCTTGGTAATTCTGTAAGTGATTTGGAAGCCTGGGTTAATGAGCTTCGCTTTATCCTCGGAACGCTTCAGGACTGCCTGACCATCAATCTGCACAAGTTTATATACGTTTCCGAAGCACGGTGCAGCTTTGCTCGTGGCAATGGCATCACCTACTCCGTATGAATCAATGCAGGCTCCCTGCCTCTCAAGGTCTGTAATCAGATATTCGTCAAGGGAATTGGTAGCAAATATTTTACATCCTTTAAAACCGTTCTTATCCAATATTTTGCGGCACTCGATGGAGAGATATGCAAGGTCTCCGCTGTCCAGACGTACTCCGTAGCCCTGAGGATAGGAATCATCGATCCCGTTCTCCCTGAATGCCCGCATCGCATTCACGATTCCGCAGCGAAGGCTGTCGTATGTGTCAATCAGAAGGATGAGCGGCTCCCCGCGATGTGTCTTGATATAGGTGTCAAATGCCTTGTGTTCGCCCTCCACGGAGCAGCAGAAAGAGGTGACATAACTGTGTGCCATAGTTCCTGTCGAACCGCAGTCGAACTCCACTCCGGTGAGAATGTTTGAGGTGTTGCGGCATCCTGCTATTATGGCAGCCTTGGCTCCATATACGGCTGCCCAAGGTCCGTGTGCCCTTCTTGAACCGAATTCGCTCACCGGTTTGTCTGTAGCACGGCACACTCTCGATGCCTTTGTCGCAACTGCCATCTGATGGTTCATTATGCATAGCATAGGCGTCTCAAGTACCTGAGCCTCAATGAGAGGAGCCTCCACAATGATAATCGGCTGAGATGGAAAGGCGATTTCTCCCTCCTTCATCGCATATACGTTACCTGTGAATTTCATAGCGGAAAGATATCCTCTGAAATCCGCATATTCTTCTCCAGGCAGGAATTTCTCAAAGAATGTTTTGTCCATATTGCCTAAATTGGCAATCATCTCCAACACTTCTTCCACTCCGCTCACCACAGCCCAGTTGTTATTCTCAGGGGCTTTCCTGTAAAAAAGATTGAAAATCGCGGTCTGATCTTTCATCCCGCTATCAAAAAATGACTTTCCCATCGTGTACTGGTACTTGTCGGAACAATAAGCATTATTTAGAGCCATATATTGTCGATATTTGAAATCCAATTTTGCAAATGTACGGTTTTAATTCGAAAAAAAACGTAAATTTGCTTGAAACTGCAATGATATATTCGCAATGGAAGCAACTCTGACAGACTTGTTCGTCTCTTTATATGAAAAGAAACCCGAGGTTGAATCCCTCGGCGCTTCGAATGGAAGCGCACGCAGATATTACAGGTTGAAAGCGGAAGGAATATCCGTAATCGGGGCGGTCGGCACAAATGCAGATGAGAACGACAGTTTCATTTATCTTGACCGTCATTTTCGAACCATAGGTATTCCTGTCCCGGAAGTCCTCGCCGTCAGCGCCGACGGAATGTGCTATCTTCAGGAAGATCTCGGGGATTTGAGCCTTTTTGATGCAGTTTCTGCCGGAAGGGAAGCGGGATGTTATTCGGATGACGAAAAAAGGCTTCTTATCAACACGATTCAATGGCTTCCCAAAATGCAACTTGAAGGTGCTCAAGGACTTGACTTCTCAAAATGTTTCCCTGAATCATCTTTCAATGAACAGCTTGCAATGTTCGACCTCCAATATTTCAAATACTGTTTTCTGAAGCCCTCGGGCACAGAATATCGGGAAACAGCACTTGAGGAGGATTTCAGAAGGCTGGCGTTCCAATTGCAGGACGGGGTGGATGCCTTTATGTACAGGGATTTCCAGGCAAGGAATGTGATGATACGCGATGGACAGCCATATTTTATTGATTTCCAGGGTGGAAGACGGGGCCCCTTACAGTATGATCTCGTTTCGTTCGTATGGCAGGCAAGGTCCAGGTTCCCACGATATATGAAGGATGAATTGGTGGATGCATATCTCGAATCACTTGGAAAGATTATCCCGGTTGACAAGGATGCCTTCCTTTCCAAGCTCAGCCTCTTCGTACTTTTCCGCACTCTTCAAGTGCTTGCAGCATACGGATTCAGAGGCAATTACGAGCGTAAACCGCATTTCTTGAAAAGCATTCCTTTTGCCCTGGACAATCTTCGTGAAGTCCTTTCGGAGAATGATTTCGAGGATTTCCCATATCTTGTTTCCGTCTTGAAATCTATGCTGGATGTCTCTGCGGCGTCCAATCCCAAAGCTTTTGCTGTTGAAAGGATAAAGGAAGAAAATGGGCAAAAAGAGGAAAAACGTCTTGAGGTGGAAGTCCTGAGTTTTTCCTATAAAAAAGGTCTGCCTGAGGATGGAAGCGGAAATGGAGGCGGTTATGTGTTCGACTGCCGTGCCATCCACAACCCTGGAAGATATGAGGAATACAAGATTCTCACGGGAATGGATCCGGAGGTATGCGAATTTTTGGAAAAAGACGGTGAAGTCCTTCAGTTTCTGTCACATATATATCCAATTATTGAGCATCACGTTGAAAGATATATCAAAAGGGGATTCACCCATCTGCAGATATCATTCGGATGCACGGGAGGACAGCACCGCAGCGTCTATTGCGCGGAGAGCGTGGCTAAAATGGTCGCCGAAAAATATGATGTCCGGGTTGTGCTGAACCACAGGGAAAGAGGGGTAGAGAAAGTCCTTAGAGCCTGAATCTGCCGAGTTCTTTTCCAACTTTCAGACCGGAAGCCCTAAGATAGAATAGCAATTGCGCGAGATAATAAGTCACCATTATGACATATCTTTCGTTTGGAACAGGAGCTATGAAGGAGTTCCAGGCAATCACCATATCTGAAAATACGAAGAGGACAGCGGCGACTGCATAAAGGATACTCCTCTGCATCAATGCAGTGAAAAGCATTGAACCGATTACGAGAGAATAAATCACGACGCCGGCCTTGATCGCAGGGGAAGGAACGGCGGGCACGATGGTGGCAATGCCATAGACGACAATCACTGCCACACAAAGGCTGGCGGCAGTGATGTAGCCTATATTTTTACGTGAAAGTCTGCGCTCAGGATTGATTTTCGTGAAATACCTGTGTACGAAGAACCATATCAGGAAGCAGTGTGCGACAGCAAAGAAACCCATTTGGGGCAGCAGAAAGTCCATTATACCCATAATGTCTCCGAGGGCGGAGAAGAAAAAGGCTATTGTAAGTTTTACAGAATGGGTCCTGACCGAAGAAAAAGCGAGAAGCGCAAGAGGCCACGCCATCATAAGCGGCAGTTTCACCCGCAAAAAATACATTGTTGCGAAAATGATGAACAATCCGGTCGTAATGCCGACTGTCAGGTTTCTCTGTCTGTCTGAAATTGTCATTTCTCTGAGTTTTCAATAAGAGATCTTGAAGGGATTCTTCTTAATAATACTATCGTTGCTGCTATTATTCCGATTGCAAGTGCGAAAAGCACGGCATAGACACTGTGGTCAAGGACCTGATAAAGGGTATCATAATCTTTTATCGAGTCTATCTGACTGAGAATCAATGCTGCCGTGTTGTTTGTAAAATGCATCAGCATCGTTAGTTTGAGAGAACCGGTCTTGAAATAGATGTATCCGCTCATAAGACCGAATATCATCGCAGGTATGCCCTGCCAAGGATTCAAATGTATAACAGCAAAGAACACTGCGGAAATGAAGATGGCCCATCCAGGTTTCATTTTCGTGAGAAGTCCTCTCAGAATGATTCCCCTGCAGAGCCATTCTTCGAAAATCGGAGCAAAAACGGCAACACAGATGAAGCTTGCCCATATAGGCATATCTGTCATAATCTGCGACATCGCAGCTTCAAGCCATTGAGGCATAGCCGGCATAAAAATCATTGATGTGTCACCAAGGAATGATATTGCAAATGTACAAACTATGCAGAGAAGCGCCATTACCACTCCGTTATAGCCTCCGAACCAGGATGAATCGAGAGGACAGCACGGATCGAAAAATTCATTCTTCCTGCTCTGGGCTGATGCATAGAGCATTGGGGGGATAAATGAAATAGGATATGACACGAGCATCATATACTTGTCGAAGACACCGCTTGGGAAACAGCTGGAAATCAGGAGTGTCACTATAGAACCAAGAAAGGAACCTATGATGAACATTCCCAAGAGTGCGAACATACCTTTTACTCCGGGCACATAATAGGCATACCCGGAGTAAAGACCGTATGAGTTTTCTATTTTTCTATTCTTGAAGAATTTCATAATCAATACAATGGGGACGGATATACTCCGTTGTCGGCAAACTCCTGGAATTTAGCCACAACGCCCGGTCTGTCTTCCTTGAAAGTCACACCGAACCATTTTGACGGAGTTGAGAGAAGTTCTGTGTCGCCTGCCTTGTCCTTGATGGCACAATCGACTACGTATGGAATATAGAATTCTGATTTGAGTTCCTTGCTGTTAGCTGCGAGGAATGATTCGAAGACTTTGCTGCTGTATTCGAAATAGTCCGGAGTGAAGCCCCACATATTCATTGAACAGAGGTCGTGTCCTTCGAGAGCGACCTTTTCTGCCTTTGAGTTATCGCCTCTGATGACTCCGTCAGCTTCTTTCTGGATATTGTGATGCTCCTCGACGTGGGTGAGGATGCCGTCAGTGGCTGCGCAGATACCTCTTGACACTCCGCCTGATTCTGAAAGGGTGTTGTCAAGCCTGAATCCCACCAGACACCACTGTCCCTTGGTCTCGCTATGTTTCCTGAGCCATTCTCCGAGGATGCGGAAAGACTCTTTTCCATAATAATCGTCACCGTTGATGACAGCGAAAGGTTCCTTGATTACATCTTTTGCCATCAGCACTGCGTGTGCGGTACCCCAAGGTTTTACCCTCTCCGGATTCACTTCATATCCCTGTGGAATCTTGTTGAGTTCCTGTGTCACGATTTCAAATTTGAGAGGCTCTCCGTCCGGGCAGATGAGATGACCGTATTTTTCTTTTACGACCTTCTCGAAATCAGCCTTGAAATACTCTCTGACGATATATACCACTTTGCCGAATCCAGCCTGAACAGCATCGTAAATGGAATAATCAATGATTGTTTCTCCGTTGGGACCGAGGCCGTCCATCTGCTTTAGTCCTCCGTAGCGGCTGCCCATTCCGGCAGCAAGAACAAGAAGTGTAGGTTTCATATTGGTTATCAAATTTTATTATTCAACAAAATTAATTATTTTTGCGCAAATTGCATCGAAAAAAGGTAGAAATGGGGAAATTCGATAAAATATTGAACAGCGGTCATCGTGGTTTTATCATATTCGCATCAGTCGTTACGGCCGGGATGTTTCTGCTTCTCACATTCGGACCTGGCAACAATCTTATCGACTGGGGTAAAGCCGGAATCGAACTTCGCAACCAGAGGGTTCAGATCCAGAATTACCAAAGGGAAATTGACATTATGAACCATAAGATCGAAATGCTCAATTCCAACAGGGATTCCCTTGAAAGATTCGCCCGGGAACAGTTCCTTTTCACTGCCCCCGGGGAAGATCTCTTTGTAGTAGAATAAATTCTAAAACCGAGAGTGATTTTAGAATCCGGTATATGTCATCGGACTGATTGCACGCAATTCCTCTTTTACAGATTCACTGACATCAAGTCCTTCGATGAAATCGGCTATGGTCTCGTGGTTGATTCCGCTTCCTGTGCGTGTGAGCGCCTTCAAGGTCTCGTATGGATTCGGATAATTCTCCCTGCGGAGGATGGTCTGGATTGCCTCTGCCACCACAGCCCAGTTCCTTTCTAAGTCAGCTCTGATTGCTTCTTCATTGAGAATCAGTTTATTAAGTCCTTTCTTGAGTGAATTCAGAGCTATCATCCCGTGTGCAAGAGGCATACCTATGTTCCTGAGAACAGTGGAGTCCGTGAGGTCTCTTTGGAGACGGGAAATAGGAAGCTTCATTGAAAGGTGGGTGAGGATGGCGTCGGCCATACCGAGGTTGCCCTCTGCATTCTCAAAGTCAATCGGATTCACTTTGTGAGGCATTGCTGATGAGCCCACTTCGTTCTTGTTCACCCTCTGCCTGAAATATTCCATTGAAATATAAGTCCATATATCACGGCTGAAATCAATAAGGATTGTATTGATTCTGCGAAGGTTATCGAAAATTGATGCAAGGTTGTCGTAATGCTCGATCTGGGTTGTCGGGAACGAACGTTTCAATCCCAATGAGGCAGTGAAGTTGTTACCGAAATTTATCCAGTCTATGTCTGGATATGCCACCTTATGGGCATTCATATTTCCTGTAGCACCACCGAATTTGGCAGGGTAGGTCAGCAACGAGAATTGGCGCAGCTGCTCTTCAAGCCTCACCTGGAACACCTTGAATTCTTTGCCCACGCGGGTAGGGGATGCCGGCTGACCGTGGGTCTTGGCAAGCATCGGGATGTCCTTCCATTGTTCTGCCATTGACCGTATCATATCGAGAACCTCGTTCAGGAGAGGAAGATATGATTCCTCAATTGCTTCTTTGAGAGAGAGAGGAACCGATGTGTTGTTTATGTCCTGGGAAGTGAGTCCGAAATGCACGAACTCTCCCCAACGGATTATGTCCATCTCCTTGAAACGGTCCTTAATGAAATATTCCACTGCCTTTACGTCGTGGTTGGTAACCTTCTCAATATCCTTGACCTTTGCGGCATCTTCAGGGGTCATATTCCTGTAAATATCCCTGAGGGATTCAAATTTGCTCTTGTCGAAGTCTGCAAGTTGAGGAAGGGGAATCTCGCACAGGGCGATGAAATATTCGATTTCCACTCTTACCCT
>JBJEBO010000274.1:0-2405 GCA_051870155.1 Candidatus Cryptobacteroides sp. | reverse complement strand
TCTCACGAGGGGAACGACGGCTGCACATATCGCGAGAGCCGCGCTTGAAGGAATCGCCTTCCAGACTATGGACATCGTGGAGGCAATGCAAAGGGATGCGGGAGTTGCCCTTAAGGAATTGAAGGTTGACGGAGGGGCATCGCGCAATAACCTGCTTATGCAGTTCCAGGCGAATGTCCTCGGTACGTCCGTCATCCGTCCGAAGGTAACGGAGACTACAGCCCTTGGAGCGGCATACCTCGCAGGACTGGCCGTGGGATATTGGGATTCCCTCGATGCAGTAAAACAGCAGTGGCAGAAAGACCGGGAGTTTGCACCGGACATAGCTCCGGAAGATGCGGAGGCTCTAAAGAGAGGATGGGCAGACGCCATTGCAAGGACAAAAAGCGGTAAATAATAATCTGATACTTGACTATGACACTTTTTACTAAATGCGTTTTTGAGTTCATAGGAACTCTCGTGCTTATTCTTTTGGGCGACGGAGTTGTCGCCTCCAATCTTCTCAACAAGTCCAAGGGACAGGGCGGCGGATGGGTCGTCATCACAATGGGCTGGGGATTCGCCGTGATGTGCGGAGTTTTCGTTGCCGGACCATATTCAGGTGCCCATCTGAATCCTGCAGTGAGCATAGGACTTGCGGCTGCCGGACATTTTGAATGGAGCTGCGTGCTTCCTTACATAATTGCACAGATGCTCGGCGGATTCGCCGGCGCATTGCTGGTCTATCTTTTCTATAAGGACCATTTTGACATTACTGACGATCCGGATGCGAAACTGGGAATTTTCTGCACGATGCCTGCCGTCAGCAACAAATGGCGCAATTTCTTCTGTGAGTTCGTCGGCACCTGGCTCCTTGTTTATGTCATTCTTGTTTTCTCACACTCAGAGAATGCTCCTCAAGTGGGTATGGGAAGTATGGGAGCATTCCCTGTAACTCTGCTCATAATGGCAATCGGTATGTCCCTGGGAGGAGCCACCGGCTACGCAATCAATCCGGCAAGGGACCTTGCTCCGAGAATTGCCCACGCCATCCTTCCTATTAAAGGAAAGAGGGACAGCGGGTGGAGTTATTCCTGGGTTCCTGTGCTCGCCCCGATATGTGGTGCCGTTTTCGCAGCTCTCACACATCTTTTAATTTATATGCCATTGAAATAGCTTTTTACCTGACCTTCATTTGCGAAAGTTTTGCAATTGTGTTACATTTGCAAGATTCGATTAATTGCGAAATGAAAAACATATAAATTAATTGCGGAAATAATATGCGAAATTTATATATCACAAACACCCTTACAAGGGAAAAGGAACTTTTCAAACCTGTAAATCCCGGACACGTCGGACTTTATGTCTGCGGTCCTACAGTATATGGAGATGCACATCTGGGGCACGCACGTCCTGGAGTAACCTATGACACTTTTGTCCGCCTGCTCAGGCATCTTGGTTATAAGGTGCGCTATGTCAGGAACATAACTGATGTAGGACATCTCGAACACGATGCCGACGATGGTGTGGATAAGATCGCAAAGAAGGCCAGGATAGAACAACTGGAGCCTATGGAGGTGGTCCAAACCTATACCCTCCGTTATCACGAGGCTATGCGCAAACTCAATGTGGCACCGCCTTCAATCGAACCGCGCGCCTCAGGCCACATCATCGAGCAGATCGCCCTCGTCCAGAAGATTTTGGATGCCGGATATGCATACGAAAGCAATGGCTCCATCTATTTTGATGTTCAGAAATATAATAATGACCATAAATACGGACAGCTCTCAGGGCGCACCCTCGACCAGGTGCGAGAGGGAACTCGTGACCTTGACGGCCAGCAGGACAAGAGGGCGTCTTATGATTTCGCCCTTTGGAAAAAAGCCTCTCCCGAACATATAATGCGTTGGCCTTCACCTTGGAGCGACGGTTTCCCGGGATGGCATCTGGAGTGTTCTGCAATGAGTGAGAAATATCTCGGCAAGGAATTCGATATCCACGGCGGCGGAATGGACCTTATGTTCCCTCACCACGAATGTGAACTTGCACAGAACACCGCCTCAAGGGGAACAGGTGGAGTCCACTATTGGATGCACAACAATATGATTACCATCGACGGCAAGAAGATGGGCAAGTCCCTTGGCAATTTCATCACCCTCCAGGAACTCTTTGAAGGAACCCACCCTATTCTTGCCCAGGCCTACGACCCGATGACAATCCGCTTCTTCATCCTTCAGGCTCATTACAGGGGAACCCTTGATTTCAGCAACGAGGCTCTTCAGGCTTCTGAAAAAGGTCTCCGCAGGGTTCTTCAGGCTGTGAAAGACCTTCATTCTATGGCATCAGCCGCTGGTGTGGAATCTGTTTCAAAGGGGGTGGCAGGACACGACGCATGGCATCTTGAATATGGCGAATTTCTTGCAAAT
>JBJEBO010000273.1:0-2416 GCA_051870155.1 Candidatus Cryptobacteroides sp. | reverse complement strand
GGAACCAAGGACAAGAATGTCAAAGCAACTCTGACACTCGAACTCAACAAAGACGTATATTTGAGCGAAGGCAACAAGGGTAACCTCCTGCCTCACGCAGCAATCCAGAGTCAGTTCAGTTTCGATCCGGTAAGAGACTACCTCTACCCTATTCCAACCAATGACAGAACCCTCAATCCTAATCTCAAACAGAACCCAGGATGGGCTGACGGTCTTGACTTTTAGTAAAACCGAATTGTTATGAAACTATCAAGAATATCAATAATTACCGCTCTTGGTGCAGCGTTGACGGCTTTTGCCGGATGTACTCAGAAAGAAATCGAGGAATCAAGAGCCATACTTCCGGAAGAGTATAAAATCACTCTCTCCGCAGTTGAGTCCGCGACTCCAGTAACAGTCTATGCTGACGGAACCTGGGTTGTGGATGTGACCGAGGACTGGATGTCCATCGAGCCTACCTCTGGTAAGGGAACAATGCAAGTCACCCTTACAGTTACCGAAAATACCGGAACCAAGGCACGTGAAGGCCAAATCATCATCAAGGGTTCATCCCTTATTGATGATGTAGTCGTTGATGTATATCAGAAATACGACAGATTCCGCAACACTTCTCCTTGCTCTATTTCAGAAGCACTTGCACTTCCAGATTCATCTTTGGTAAAACTCTCTGAAAGCCAGGTGATGGTTCTCACAACTAATGGCTTTGTAGTGAACGATGGAACTGCCGATGTATTCGTTGAAGGTTCTACAGGCTCTCTCAAGGTTGGTGATAAACTCACCCTCACCGGAGACCTTGTTAAAATTAACGGTATCAACGGCATCAAGCTCGATGAGAGCCAGTTCAAGAGCTCTGGTGAAGCCACATATCCTGAACCAAAAGACGTTACTTCAGAATCTTCCTATGCACCGGGAAAAGTAGAGTTTGTGAAAGTATCCGCTTCATATACTTCAGGAGGCAAGATCTCAATCAACGGCAAACAGGTAGCAGTAGTTTATAAACCTGTAGATGATTTGAGCGCGCTCAACAAACACGAAGTTACCCTCACTGGCTATTATGTAGGTGTCACTTCCAAGGTCGCAGCTCTCGCTGTAGTATCATACGAAGACAACGGAGAGACCCCTATCCTCGGAAAGGCCCTTCCTTTCAAAGATAATTTTGATTGGGTTGCACCTCTCGTAGAGTGGGATAAGGCTAATGGTAGAACTCAGGGTAACTCAATGGCGTCACAGGCTACTGTCAATTACGGTAATGCTTATGTAATTCCTGATTTTGAAGCCGCATTTACCGGTACAATGGGTTATGAGTCAATGTTCTATTCCTCAAAGACTGTTTATGTCTGCGAAGGAAACTATCTCAAATTCAGTAAGACAAACAACTGTAACGGTGTAAGGCTTCCAGCATTCGCAATTGAGGGAACTACCGATTTGCGCTTGAGTTTTGACTGGGGAAAGAACGGCACTGACAAGGTTGACCTTGTAGTAGAAATTGAAGGTAATGGTACTATTAATGGCAACAAGACTTCTGCAGAACTTTCAGTGGCTGAAGGTTTCACCTGGAAGAGTGAGACTGTAACAATCAACGGCGCTGACGCTGGTACAAGAATCTGCATCAGACCGACTGCCTACACAGGTGCGGTTCATACCGACGGTTCTCTCTATCGCTGGTTCCTTGACAATGTTGAAGTTGTTTCACTCGCCGGAATGGTGGAAGCTGAGATTCAGGTCGCAGGTCTTGAAAGCGAAGTCATTACCTTTGAGGGGCTTGCTCCACAAGATGTTACTTTCACTGTCAATTCAGATGCAGACTACAGTGTATCTACCACAGCAACCTGGTTGCATCTTGATGTGGCTGAAGGTGTTGCAAATCAGGAGCAGACAGTTACTGTGAAATGTGACGAAAGCCAGCTCAGCACTCTCCGCCAGTCTGAGATTATTATCAAATCCGGTCTCACAACTATGCAGATTCCAGTTGTTCAGTCCGCCGCCGGTCAGGCTCTTGATCCACTCATCAGTGTAGTTTGCAGCAAGTCAACTGACGGATTGCTTGGTGAAGGTGATGAGTTTAGCGTTGCAGTTCAGGCTAATGTTGAATACAAAGTCGCAATCTCTGACAATTGGATTAAAGAGGTTGAAGTTCCTGCGACCAAGGCTTCCGTTGAGAAGACCGAGCATAGCTTCACTCTTGATTTGAACCTTACCGGAGCTCCGCGAACAGGCTATGTACGTTTCTACAATGAAGCAAACAAAGTGGAGGCTGTTGTAGTTGTTAAACAGGAGAATTTTGAGCCGAGGGTTGATGTAACTCTTCCTCGCCAGCTGGGATATATCCCTGCAGAAGGTGCTTCTTTCACAGCAAAGATTTCATCAAATATTGACTTCACAGTATCATCTGACGCAGCTACGCTTCCTGTAACCA
>JBJEBO010000272.1:0-2422 GCA_051870155.1 Candidatus Cryptobacteroides sp. | reverse complement strand
CATCATTATTTTTTTGTAAATAAATGCCTGATAATTTGCGTAATACGAAATTTTGTATTATATTTGCAATACAAAATTCAAGGATATATGAAAAGATTAAACAAAAAAGAGGAAGACTTGATTGAAGCAATCAGGAATTTCAAAAGAGCAAGAGGATGGATTGAGAGAGAGCAAGAGTTCAGGTGGATGATTTATAAATTAGTAGAAGAACTGATAGATGATGACTGAAAAGGAGAGCTTCGGCTCTCCATAAATAATATAGTTATGAAAGGGACAAAAATAAAACAGGACAATATTGAACTACTACTTGATATAAATGTAGGTAGCATCGCACGAAAATATTTCAAAAAATCCGGATCGTGGCTTTATCATAAACTCGACGGGATTGATGGGAATGGCAAGGAAACAGACTTCAGTCCGGAGGAACTTGAGATACTGAAGGGAGCGTTCTGCGACTTGGCAGATCGTCTCCGTAAGGCAGCAGAATCATTATAAGTCTCCATCCTTGAATTTTGTACCGGCCGGCAGGAGACACGGCCAGGCCCTCGGAGTAATCCGAGGGTTTTTCTTTTATATAAATCAATTATAGCATTAATTTGTTGATAATTATATGTAAATTTGTAGGGTATAATTATCATTATAAATGGATGTATTGTTTATAGTTACAAACGATATGCTTAAGGATTACTTGAGATATATGATGGCAGGTAATGATCAGGCGTCAGATGACTCAATCAAGATTAATGGGGCAACCTGGTTCGGCACATTATTGATTGCCTGCATCAAAACATCTCCGACACCTGTGCATCAAGACACATCCGGTAAGGTTGCTGTAAGACTCGAACTTCCCTCAAGCGATTCGACCGCAAACCTCAATAACAAATGGCTCTACATTACATCATCCGATACAAAGCGCTTAAACTCGGCTTTGATGACTATTTTCGAAATAGACCTATTTTCCTATTATGAAAAGGCAAAACATCTTGGGATCCAAAAGAAAGATGCTGTATCATCATTCATCGTCTCCAGGCAACTTATCAGTAAGGATGTGTACGAGGCCATCCATAAGCGTATATATAGGAAAGAAGCCGCGCGTCTCGATGATATGCAACACCGCCTGATTCGGAAGCTATACTATATAGATGAGACTATATCAGATAAATTACCACTTGAAAACATACTGAAGGATGAAAAAAATTGTATATAAAATTCTGTTCACAAATCTCGACAGTAATCGTGGAATATGGTATGAGGTGCCTATGATAGCTGCCTCCGCTTCCTGGTCGTGCGAATCAAGCTATGAATCATCAGGTAGGCTTTTAACCACAAAGTTATCATTTCGTATGACTGACGATGTACCGGGCATCGACGGCAACATATCAATGCTGGTACATTTCGATGACGGTTCTAAAGTCCTGATTGGCACAAACGATCTCCCTGCTCGGCTTGATATAACATACGAGGATATAATCAAGTGCTCCTGCACCTGGAAGACATCGAAATAACGTGTGTCCTTTATGATTTATAGGTATCGGATTACATTTGCTAAAAATTAACTCCGATGCCAACAAAACCAATTGTAAACAATAGCCAACTTGCACTTGATATACTCCGATGCCCCTGGCTTCTGCATAATTCCGAACAGATGCTTCCTTATGCAGAAGCCTTTTTAAAGGGTATGACCATAAATATAGATGCCCCAATTGCGGAGCCTATGTTATACGACGGAGATGCGGACTGTGAGGACTCTAATCAAAATCCGGATTCAGCAAAACGCAAAGTGTTCATTGTACCGTTACACGGCACAATGACAAAATATGCCAACTGCACAACATACGGCACCCAATATCTCGCAGATGAAATCAAGGAAAAGGCCGATGATGATGAGGTTATAGGGATGGTGCTTGATGTGGACTCGTCAGGAGGCGCCGTAAATGCTATAATGCCTCTCGTATCGGCTATCTCATATTTCCGTTCTAAGGGCAAGAGAGTGGTCGCCCATTGCGATCAATGCGCATCCGCTGCCTTATGGGTGGCATCCCAATGCGATTTCATATATATGGACAACGAGCTATCACAGATTGGATCCTTGGGAGCTTACGCATCTATCATTGATAACAGTCATACAGATGACGGGGCGCAGATCATAACAATATATGCTGATGAGTCTCCAGATAAGAACAAAGCAGTGAGAGATGCACTTGAGGGCAAGTTCGAACCTATGAAGCAAGAGTTGTCAGAAATTGTCAATAAATTCCAAACAGCTGTTGTTAGTGGTCGTCCAGGTCTTGACACGAAAGCAGACGGAGTTATGACCGGTGCAATGTTTTATCCGAATAAGGCAATTGAGGTCGGTTTTGCTGACGGAGTGCTTACTCTGAAAGAATGTATTGAAAATGTATTTGTTTGGGCCGAATTAAAC
>JBJEBO010000271.1:0-2423 GCA_051870155.1 Candidatus Cryptobacteroides sp. | reverse complement strand
ATGTAGCTCTTTGCCAGGCACGGCAGCGAAGGATTCTTGCTGATGTGTGGGCCTCCCTTGCGGAGGGAGGATTGCTTGTCTATTCCACCTGCACATTTAATAGATTCGAGAACGATTTGAATGTCAAATGGATAGCGGAAAATCTCGGAGCGGATATCCTCACGCCTTCTCTTAAAGGTTTTGAGTCTTATCCGGGAGTACTTTTGACGGAATGCGGGTTCAGCCTTGTTCCTGGACTTGTGCCGGGTGAGGGACAATATTGTGCGGCGTTGAGGAAAACATCTCCGGTTGGAACCGCAAGAGGGAAAAAGACCGTGCTTCGCCACAAAGAAGTTAGAAAAACTTCAAGCACCGTGATTCCAGAGAATCTGTTGTACGGAAATATGATGATAAAGGAAAATGAATCTGGCATTTTTGCAATTCCGGAGGATATTTCGGAGGATGCTTCACTTTTGGCTTCTTCAGTCAGAACGCTGATGACAGGTTGCAGGGTGGGGGAGAACAAGGGAGGCTTCATTCCTTATTCGGATCTTGCCTTGTGCAGATTGCACAATCCAGACGCTTTCCCGTCAGCAGAACTCGACTTAGACACGGCTCTTGCTTTCCTGCATAGGGATTCGATAGTTCTTCCTGATGCACCGAAAGGCTATGTGCTTGTGACCTACGGTTCCCTCGGTTTGGGATTTGTCAAGAATCTTGGCACGAGATGCAACAACCTGCATCCTATGTCAAGAAGAATAAGAATGGATGTAAAATGAAAATTATATAGTATGAAATATCTGAAAATCAAGCTGTTTGCCGTAACGGCACTTATGATTCTTCCACTTTGCCGGATGAATGCACAGGACAATGCTTCGGAAAGGTTTTCCCAGAGATATGACCAGCTCGTTTCAAAGGTTGGCGCAGCCGGAGTCGGGGTGGAGACCCTTCTTGATAATTGGGAGGCTGTTGATCCTGACAATGAGAAAATGCTTATTGCGCGTTTCAACTTTTATCTGACCAAGGCTGCTACGAGCACTATAGTCACAAGACCGACAAAGAAATACCTCGGAAACGAACCGGTACTAACACTGAAAGATTCATTAGGCAACGATGTCAGATATTTTGAGGATACGGATTGGGATGAAGAAATATTTTCTTCGGCCATCAAGCAGATTGACCGTACAATAAAGACATACCCTGAGTCTCTTGACTATCGCTTTATGAAGGCGGGCGCATTGGTGGCTTATGAAAAGGAAAGCCCCGATATGGCACTTTCGGAACTCATCCGTCTTGTTGACCTCTTCTGTACATCAAAAGGGCGCACCTGGACTTATGGAGGCGAGAATGCCGATGCAGAATTCTTCAAAGGAGCAATCCAGGAATATTGTTATCTCTTCTTTACGACTGCATCCGAAGGTTCTTATGAGGCATTCAAAACTCTGTCCGAAACAATGTCGAAATATTATCCGAAGGAAACCATTTTCATCTCCAATGTTGGCTCTTATTGGTCTGCCTACAAGAAAGATACGAAAAAGGCTATGAAGGAATATGCAAAAGTGTTGAAAATCAATCCTAATGATATGACAGCACTTAAAAATTGCATTCTAATATGCAGAAAAGAAAAGGACGTGAAGCAAGAAAAGAAATATCTCAAGAGGATGCTCCAGTGCGCAGAAACGGAATCTGACAGGCTTCAGGCACAAAGCCGTTTGGAAGCGCTTGGCAACTGACGGATTGAACGGTCATTAAAAATTATGGAATGAATCTTTCCTATTATATAGCACGGCGCATCAAATTCAAAGGCGTCCTTTCAGTAGTCTCCATAGCTGTCAGTTATATGGTGATGATAATCGCCGTGGCTGTTTCTTCCGGATTCCGCAATGAAATCAGGAACGGAATTGCCGAAATCTCAGGTGACGTGCAGATTCTTCCCATCGGTCTCACCATTGCCGGAGAAGGACAGCCCATATCATTGGATGCTGCATATCTTCCTGACATAAAGAATATTGACGGAGTCTCTGAAATTGTCCCTGCAATCTATCGCACAGGTATAGTCCGAAATGATGGAACCATCCAGGGGGCGGTTTTCAAGGGAGTACCGTCAGACTCCGACAATCCTCTTTCCGCATCAGTGCCAAGACGTCTTTCCGATGTTTCAGGAATAGATGTCGGTGACAAGATGACCGTCTATTTTGTGGGAGAAAAGATAAAGGTTAGGAATTTCACAGTCACTGACATATATGACGGACTTCTTGACTCGGAGGATAAACTCGTTGTGAAAGTGCCAATGGAGGGTCTTCAAAGGCTCAACGGCTGGGATTCCTTGTCGGTTTCCGCCTTCGAAGTGAATCTGGACCGTAATTCGAGAAGTGTTGCAAGTATGAGGGAAATCGCATCTGAAATCTCGTCAGTCATCTATGAGAAAGCATCGGAAGATGATG
>JBJEBO010000270.1:0-2425 GCA_051870155.1 Candidatus Cryptobacteroides sp. | reverse complement strand
TCTCCCCTTTTGATACGTTTGAAGATAATCTGGAAGCCAAGGATAAAAGAAGCCTTGAGAAGATTTACTTATATATGAATGAGGTGGCAAACAACAGGACCTTGCCGAACACGAAGTTCAAGGATGTCACCCCAAAGAAAGAAAAGGTAAAGGAATATGAGTTTAAGGATGGCGACCTCCGAGTGTATGGCATATCAAAATTTGGCGGAAAGATAATTATATTGGGAGGGTACAAGAACAGACAAGAAAAAGATTACAGAACATTTCGCTCCCTAAAGGAACAATATTTGAACCAAGAATCCGAAAACACCACACACAATGAAAAGGGCAGAACTTCTAAGAAGTGAAGGCTATTGGATAGCCAAACTTCAGACAGACCTCTACAGGGAACTGGTTGCCTATATGGAGAAAACACATATGAACAGTTCTCAGCTTGCTAAACATCTTGGTTGCAGCAAAGGATATGTGTCACAACTTCTAAATGGCAACTTCGACCATAAAATCAGTAAACTTGTAGAACTTTCCCTTGCCATCGGGAAAGCTCCTATACTTGAATATAAGGATGTCTCAGAATATATTTTTGAGAATGATGAAACATTCTCATCAGTTCAGATGTCATCTATCTCAAATTCCCAGTATAAGCCTGTAAAGCATAGGGCCGCATATAGTTCATTTCGTCTTGGAGTATGATACAATCTATACCTTATCGTATTTCTCATATTGAGACAGTGCAATTTGCCATATTTCCCGACAACTATGTTAACGGTAAGGAGGTTATGGTAAATACGAATTGCGGATATAATGTCCGGTCAGACATTGGCCAAGTGAGAAACATAATTAGCGTGAACTACACCCAGAACGACAAATTATTGTTGGTAGTTCAGCTTGCGTGTTATTATGATATTGCACCGGAAGGAGTAACAGCAATTAAAGAGGAGGGAAAGATTCCGGTTGATTTCCTGAGGTATATGGGTTCTTTATCAATAGGCGCTATAAGAGGTGTTATTCATGCGAAAACAGAAGGGACTGTTCTGAACCCCGTAATTCTACCTCCTGTCAATCTCGAAGGGATGGTTAAGAATGATTTGGTTCTTTCAGGTCAGAGCAATATTACGGACGAGAAGAAAGAATAGGGCTCACTCTTTAAATATATTTGGAGAAGTCAGGTAAAGGAACTATCTTTACATTGGCATATAATGCCCACGCGTGGAATATAATTGCGATTTGACACGCTGACATTTCAAGGGGCCGATCATCTTCCGATGACCAGCCCCTTTCTCTTTCGATGTATTCGTTTGCTGTACAGTTCCCGTGGCAATGACTGTTCAATTTTCGATGGCAAACTCCGTCAGCAGGCCTCAAAGACCTCGACAATCTCCCCGAGGTGATTGAGACGCACCTTGACGGCGCCCTTCATCAGGTTCGGGCTGGTGATTCTCTTCCAGGTGATGTTCTTCATTGCAGGGTCAGTCCTGACGGAAGCCTTGCTGTGGAGAACGAAGGAGTAATCCTTCCGGCTTATCTTCTGCACCCGGAACAGGTGCTTGCTGATGAGCGGCAGGTTTGCCCTGTCCATAAGGTCAATCTTGCCCGGCTCGAAGCCTGTCGTCACATCAGGAAATACGAACATCTCGTTGATGGCCATACTGAAGCAGAAGCCCCATCCGGCAACTTTCATATAGTCCCTGTCGATGGCGGGCCTGCCCTTGAGCATACGGTCAAGCGCCTCCTTGAAGGTGACGACCTCCTCGTGGAGCCTTCCGTCGAAGTCCTCATAGACGGCTATATGGTGGTTGTTCCTGTAGACGACGTAATCGTTCGGGAACGGGTTGCCGTCGGAGTCCAGAATAAGACGCCCCTCTTTGTCGTGCTTGCAGCGGAGCGGATAGGCTATAAGTCGGCTTGCAACGGTCATCCTCCTCTGGTCCGGCTGCAGGTCATCGCCTTCAGCAGGTTTGCGGATGACGAACGACACGTTGCCGTCGAGGTCCTCACGCCTACGGTAGAGCATCTCCTTATGGATCTGGCCTCTCGGGGTAAGACAAGTCTGCTCTATGACGCGGCCACCGCCTACCCTTATCCTGTTCGTGTTCTTAGTGGCCACCCGGCCCTGGACACGGTAAGACACCAACACCTCCCTTAGCCTCTCCCCGGCCTGCCTCTCGAACTCTTCACTGGTCATCAAACTGCCGGCGGCAATCCGAAGGGCATCTTTCACATCGGAAAGATAGTCCGGCTCCGCCGACTCGTCCCGATGGCGGAAGAACGCCTTGGAGTCATACACGACCATACGGAGCAGACGCTGCATCTCCTTCCTGACATATTTCTTTGCAGGCACATCGAGACTCAGTCTGATGGCGTCCGGCTTCTGTCCCTCTTCAATAAGGGCGTTCACGATGTGGATCACCTGGAAGAACAGCTTCTC
>JBJEBO010000269.1:0-2433 GCA_051870155.1 Candidatus Cryptobacteroides sp. | reverse complement strand
CTGCGCCTCAGCAGCCAAGGAAGGAAAATCAGCAGAGGCAGCAGCCTAAGCAGGAAGAACGCAAACCGGTCAAGGAGACTCCGGTTGCAAAAGAGCCGAAAGCGGAGGAGCCTCAGCAGAGAAGGGAGGTGAAGATAGAAGTCGAGAGGCTTGCTGGTCCTGTAGTCGTGGACAAAATTGACCTTTCACAGTTCGACCGCAAGAAGAACAAGAAGAGGGAGAGGATTTCCAACAAGCCTGGCAGCCAGAAGGTTGATGTGACCAGGATGGGCGACCAGGAAGGAGGGCAGAGTTCAAAAAAGGATAAGAACAAGAAGAACGGGAACAACAGGAACGAGCGTCAGGAAAACCGCAAGGAGAACCGTCAGGAGAACGGCGGAAAGGGACGCAACAAGAACAGGGGCAATGACCGCTTCAAGCCGGCAATGACCGAGGCTGAGAGCGAGGAAATGCAGAAGGAAATCCAGAAGCAGATCAAAGAGACCTATGCAAGGATGAACGAAGGCAAGTCCAAGAACAACTTCGGAGCAAAGCACAGGAAGGAGAAGAGGGAGCTCGCATCGCAGAAGATGCAGGAGGAGATGGAGATGCAGGAGATGGAGAAGAAGATTCTCAAGGTCACGGAGTTTGTGACCGTGAACGACCTCGCCACCCTGATGAACAACACTCCTGTGACAAAGGTAATCGGAGCTTGTATGAGTCTGGGACTTATGGTGTCCATCAACCAGAGGCTCGATGCAGAAGCACTGGTTCTCGTAGCGGAGGAATTCGGTTATGAAGTTGAATTCGTTACTGCTGAGCTTACCGAAGCCATTGAGCAGGAAAATGTTGATACTGAGGAAGATCTCCAGCCAAGACCACCGGTAATCACTGTTATGGGTCATGTCGATCACGGTAAGACATCCCTGCTTGACCACATCCGTAACGCAAATGTGATTGCAGGTGAGGCGGGAGGAATCACCCAGCACATCGGAGCATACAATGTGAAGCTTCCTGATGGACAGAGGATTACCTTCCTTGATACCCCTGGTCACGAAGCATTCACCGCGATGAGGGCGAGGGGTGCGAAAATGACGGACCTTGCAATCATCATTATCGCAGCCGACGATGCTATAATGCCACAAACTGTGGAGGCTATTAACCACGCACAGGCAGCAGGAGTACCGATGGTGTTCGCTATCAACAAAATCGACAAACCGGGAGCAAATCCGGACAGGATTCGTGAGCAGCTCGCCAATATGAATATCCTCGTAGAGGACTGGGGTGGAAAATATCAGTGTCAGGAGATTTCAGCAAAGAAAGGAATCAATGTGGACAAATTGCTCGACAAGGTGCTTCTTGAGGCTGAACTCCTTGAACTGAAGGCAAATCCGAACAGGCGTGCCGTGGGTGCCGTAATCGAGTCGTCACTTGACAAAGGTCGTGGATATCTTGCGACGGTGCTTGTGCAGAACGGAACTCTGCGCGTGGGAGACATAATGCTCAGCGGTTGCTACACAGGAAGGGTTAAGGCTATGTTCAATGAGCGTGGTCAGAAAGTTACTGAAGCAGGTCCATCGACTCCGGTGTCAGTTCTCGGACTCAACGGAGCTCCTACAGCTGGAGAGACCTTCAATGTGATGGCAGACGAGAAGGAGGCGAAGGATATTGCAAACAAACGTGAACAACTCATCCGCATCCAGGGCATCAAGACCCAGAAGCATATGACTTTGGAGGAAATCGGAAGGCGTATCGCAATCGGAAACTTCAAAGAACTGAATGTGATTGTAAAGGGAGATGTGGACGGTTCTATCGAGGCGCTGTCGGATTCACTCTTGAAACTCTCTACGGAAGAGGTTCGTGTGAATGTCATCCACAAGGCTGTGGGTGCAATTTCTGAATCGGACGTACTTCTTGCAGCGGCTTCAGATGCGATCATCATCGGATTCCAGGTTCGTCCTTCAGCAAACGCGCGCAAGTTGGCAGAGAAAGAGGAGATTGAAATCAGGCTCTACTCAGTCATTTACGATGCAATCAACGAAGTCAAGAGCGGTATCGAAGGTATGCTTGAGCCGGAGCAGAAAGAAGAGGTTACAGCCACTGCCGAGGTTGCCGAGACATTTAAGATTTCCAAGGTGGGAACAATCGCAGGATGTACGGTTAAGGAAGGAAAGCTCACCAGGACTGCAAAAGTGCGCATCATACGCGACGGTATCGTGGTTTACACCGGAGAGCTTGGCTCTCTCAAGAGATTCAAGGACGACGCTAAAGAGGTTCTCGCAGGAATGGAATGTGGTCTCAACATTGCCGGCTACAACGACATCAAGGTTGGTGATATCGTCGAGGCATACACAATCGTCGAAATCAAGAGGACACTTTAATTCCAACCAAGTTTGAATATAATCGAGTAGGAGGAAAACGAAGTAGTTTTCTTCCTACTTTCGTTTTCCGACC
>JBJEBO010000268.1:0-2434 GCA_051870155.1 Candidatus Cryptobacteroides sp. | reverse complement strand
CCAGATTGTAAACTGTTTATCAGTGACCCTGCCAAGGGATATCACGATGACTTGTCTCAAATTGACATTGCATTTTTGCAGATTCACGTACCGACTGAGGACGATGGAACACAGGACCTGACACTAATGAAAGAGCTTATCAGCAATCTTCCTGATGTTCCAGTTTTCGTGCGTACCACCATCCTGCCTGGTACAAGCGAGATGCTCTCGCGTGAGACAAAACATCAGGTATGCTATATGCCGGAGTTTCTTACCGAACGCACCCATATTGAGGATTTCAAGAGGCAGACGATGGTCTTCACGGGTGCTCAGGAACTGCTGACCAGGATTTTCGTTGGAAAGAAATTCTGCGTGATGTCTCCTCTTGAGGCGGAACTCACTAAATATATGCACAATGTGTTTGGTGCATATAAGGTGACTTATTTTAATGCTTGCCGAGAATATTGCGAGCAGATGGGTGGCGACTGGCGCAAGGTTCATACTGGTATGCTCCTATCAGGCTACATCAATGATACGCATACATACGTTCCAGGACCGGATGGCAAGTTCGGTTATGGTGGAAAATGCTTCCCTAAGGATGTGAACGCTTTCGCAAAGATGACAGAAGGCACCCCACTCGGTATTCTATTGGAGCATCTTCACGAACTGAATGTACATTTCCGTGGAGTTGAGGAGCATATATAATCACTTAATAAAAGGAGATTCTATATGCTATCAGTTATAGTCCCTATATACAACGAAGAGAAATACATTGCAAAGTGTATTGAGAGTATCCTCGAACAGGACTATCCCAAAGATGACTTGGAGGTTATTCTGGTTGATGGTATGAGTAAAGACAGAACTAGAGAGATTGTCTCAATCTATACTGCCAAATATCCGTTTATACGCTTAATAGATAATCCTGACCGTATAGCCCCTTGTGCGATGAATCGAGGTATTAAGGAGGCAAAGGGGGATGTGATAATGCGTTTGGATGCTCACGCCACTTACGAGAATAATTATTTTTCATCTCTGGTAAATGGTCTTAAAAAATATGATGCAGACAACATTGGGTCAGTGTGTATAACTGATGTGTTGAATAAAACGCCTAAAACACTTGCTATCCGTGAAGTATTAAGTAATAGGTTTGGAGTTGGGAATTCGACATTCAGGACAGGAATTAATGGCGTTCAAGAAGTTGAAACAGTACCATTCGGATGTTGGAGGCGAGAGGTGTTCGATAAATATGGTTTTTACGATGTACGTTTGGTACGAAATCAGGATATTGAACTGAATAAGAGAATCATTAGAGGCGGAGGCAAAATCGTAATAATTCCTGATACTTTCTGCACATACCTTGCTCGTGAGACATTCAAAGCATTGGCAAAAAATAATTACGGGAATGGGAAGTGGAATATTCTGACCGTGTACTATACAAAGGAGATGCGTTCTCTGTCGATACGGCACTTTGTGCCACTGACATTTGTTTTATCTGTAATAGTGCCTTCTTTGGTCGGGATCTTTTGGCATCCAGCATTCTGTGTGAGCGCATTGGCTATCAGTGCTTACCTGCTTGCCTTGGGTGCAATAAGTACAAAATTAGTAATTACTAAAGGACTGAATTTCTTCTATTTATTAGCAAGCTTTATTGTACTGCATATTTCTTACGGATGGGGTTCTCTGGTTGCTATTGCCAAACTTACTTTTATTAAGAATGAATAATACAAATCTGGAATCATATAATACCTTCTTCGAACTGTTGAAAGTTGCTGTTGGTAATATCGAGTGTTTGTCACATACCCCATCAACATCAGAATGGGAGCACTTGTTTTACTGGGCTAAGAAACAGTCTTTATTGGGTGTATGCTTCGGAGGTATTGAACACCTGCCTGAACATCAATTGCCGGGAAAAACATTATTAATGCATTGGCTTGGTGCATCTTTATATATCAAAAATGTTAATGAAAAGGTCAATAAACAATGTGTTGAAGTACAAAAGCGATTGAATGAGGCTGGTTTTCCTAACTCGATTCTAAAGGGGCAGGGTGTCGCGCAATACTATCCTGAACATCTTAAGATGCTTCGTCAGAGTGGCGATATTGATGTCTGGGTCAAGGGTGGTATGCGTAATGCTTTGACTTATGCCGTGAATTTATGTGGAAAGGTTGAATATGACTATATAAATGCTCACTTACCCTTTTTTGAAGATACAGAGGTTGAACTTCATTGGCGTGTGACGCAGATGCAAAATTTATGGAAGAACCACCAGCTACAGAATTGGGTCGCAGAGAATGAACAATATTTGTTGTCTGGAACTGTAGTGCTGCCAACCGGAGATGCTCTTGTTGTTCCATCGCTGGAGTTTAATCTGTTCTATATCCTGCTGCATATCTATAACCACGAGTTTAGTGAGGGTATAGGGCTGCGTCAACTGATGGACTATTTCTTTGTATTA
>JBJEBO010000267.1:0-2441 GCA_051870155.1 Candidatus Cryptobacteroides sp. | reverse complement strand
CGGTCTTGATTTTTATCCAACTGGCGTAAAATCGAAAGATTTTATGTAAGTTTGCCCGTAACAGAAACCGATGAAGATATGTTGTACCCTATAGGCATACAGAATTTTGAGAAAATCCGCAAGGAAGGTTATACCTATGTAGACAAAACTGCATTGATACATAGACTGGCAACCACCGGAACCTACTACTTCCTCAGCCGCCCTAGAAGGTTTGGCAAAAGTCTTCTTGTGTCCACTATGGAGGCCTATTTTAAGGGTAAAAAGGAACTGTTCGAAGGTTTAGCTATGGAGGATCTGGAGAAAGATTGGTTCGAGTACCCAGTACTGCATCTTGACTTGAATGGCAGCAAATATATGTATCCGGAAGATCTGGTTGCCGTATTGACCCGGCATTTGGACAGTTGGGAGAGTGAATTTGGCTTGACTGCCCGATACAGCGATTTGGAGTCGAGATTTGTCGATGTCATCAACGTAGCTTGCGAAAAGACTGGAAAACAGGTTGTCATTCTTATCGACGAATACGACAAACCGATTGTAAACAATCTCGATAAAAAAGAACTTTCCGATTACTATAGAGCAGTTCTCCAAGGTTTTTATGGTGTAATCAAATCTATGGGCGAGCAGACGAAATTCTGCTTCCTGACAGGAGTGTCTAAAATCGGTAAGTTGAGTGTGTTCAGCACCCTTAACAACCTGACTGACATTTCGATGGAACCTGAATATTCTGGCATTTGTGGAATTTCAGAGAATGACCTACACAAATACTTCGAAGACAGTATTGCTGAGCTTGCTGATGCCAACCGATTGAGTATAGATGAGTGCTATAAGAAGCTGAAGGATATGTACGACGGTTATCATTTCTCGGAAGATGCTGAAGGAATGTATAATCCATTCAGTATATTGAGCACATTTCGCTCAAAGAAGTTTAAAGAATACTGGTTTGAGACCGGCACTCCGACACTACTGGTCAATGTAATGAAACAGACATCATTCGATGTAACGACCTTATCGGATAATGTTGTCGTGCCCGTTGCAAAATTGAATGGTATGCAGGACATTGCGAGCAAGCCTGTATCATTATTTTTCCAAACAGGATACCTTACGATCAAGGGATATGATAGTGAATATAACGAGTATCGGTTAGGATTCCCTAATGACGAGGTCAAGAACGGATTTCTTAATTTCATATACGCATATTATGTTCCTGTCAATCCTGCGGATGACTCTACAACGACATCTCAATTAGCGAAAGCATTGAAGGCTGGTGATCCATATACATTTATGAAGACACTGGAAGCATTGTTTGCCAACACGACCTACCAGATTCAAGGCGATTCTGAAAAGAATTTCCAGTATGCAATGTATATCATAATGGAACTTCTTGGAGAATATGTGCAGGCAGAACGAACCACAAGTAATGGAAGGATTGACCTGTTGCTCCAGACCAAGGACTACATCTATATCATTGAGGTGAAGATCGACAACACCGCAGACGTTGCATTGCAGCAGATCGAGGAAAAAGAATATGCAAAACCGTTTGTAAATGATCCGAGAAAGATCTTCAAAATCGGCGTAAGTTTCTCTACCGAGAACAGACGGATCGAGGATTGGAAAGTTATTGAATAAGACAATCAGGCAGTGTTTACCGAATTACGGTAATGCTGCCTGATTGCTTATGCAGGATTAGAATCAGAAGGCCGAACCGTCATACTTGCAGTCTCGGAGGAACTGCTCGGATGAGGGAGTTCTTGCGATTGTAATATTCGTTGGTGAATACGCAGTGGTGCAATGTGTCAAACCATAAGCCGATATTTTCGACCTTGTAATCCCGTTTTTTGAATTTGAGGATCTGCTTCCAGAGTGTTTCATATATCGGTTCGCTCAAGAGATGTCTGATGACATCGACTTCACGGAAGCCTCTGAAGGACTTTTTCAGTCCGTTTCTTTTTAGGGTCTTGCTGACCTGAATCTTTAGATATACCTGATAAGGAGAAATGTAATCATATTTCTCGTAGGTTCGTTTGACGGTCAGTTCGCTGCTGAGACTGGATGGCATAGGAGAGTAGTAAGCGTGCATCAGTTTGTTCTTTGACAATATCACGTGTCCACCATCATCGCCCCCTGACCGGAACCAGGTGGAAAAATAACAAAAAGACTCGGAATTTCCGAGTCTTTTTGTGGTGGGAGCAGAGGGAGTCGAACCCCCGACGCCGGCAGTTGCCGTCGTCCTGCTCTCAACCCCCAGTTGCTTCGCGACAGCCCCTGGGGGCACGCCGCAACCGACTCTGTCTGTTGCGGGCATCTCCGTCCTACGTTTTCTTCGAAAACTCCGTCCTCCGATACGCGGCTGAAGCCGCCCAAGCAGAGGATCGGGGATTCGACAGTAGGTTAAAGACCGTAATCCGTTCATTGAGTGTGGGTAAATAACAAAAAAGACTCGA
>JBJEBO010000266.1:0-2444 GCA_051870155.1 Candidatus Cryptobacteroides sp. | reverse complement strand
ATCGTCTCACCCGTCCCGAGCAGCTCAATGCATTCTGTGCCAACAATTTCCATTACGATGCGTCCCTCTCGGGCGTTGACCGCCCGGTGTTTGTGCGTTAAACTTGATTTTTATTGTTTGGATAATAATATTCAGCAAGCTGTTCGAGCATCTCTTTACGCTGTTCACGTTTTAGACAAACTCGAACCAGACCACGAACTTGTCGATGCGCGCCTCCGTGCCTTGTCCGGATGGTAGCAGTAAAAGCATTTGAGTTTGCGATTATATCTGATTAGTGCCAATCCACAGAAGCCAAGACAAGGATATGATCGTCAGTAATACGGCAACGGCAAATATCTTGGCATTCATATAAAATGTGGGTATGGTATGTTTCATAATCAGATTCTTATCTGGTAAGCCGGACTACGGTGCTTACGGGGTCCGCAGGAGCTCAAAGCCTTGTAGACAGGGCCATTCGATTGCCGCATGAGTACATTGGGTTTACATATCTTCTATGGATAGCCCTCTATATACGATGTCGTACCCCTTAAATGCTCCGACTGATTTGAAGAATATCTCAGATTTATCCTTCAGGTCCTGTTCGTTAAAGTTTTTTGCCTGTCGTTTAACCTCGATGAATTCAATCCTGTTCTCCAATTCGTCCTCAGCGACGATATCAATCTCGTTTTCTCCTTTTCTGTCGTGCCAATATCCGAGGCGAGTGTAGTTTCCTGATTCTTTCAGAACTTCAATAAAATAGTTTTCAAGCGATTTGCCGCTCACAGTCGTAAAATCACGCTCTGCTATAGCTCTCAATTTATCATTGCTGCCAGCCTCAATAATGTGCATATATTTGTATACGAATCTGAACCAGAATTTAAGGAATTGGTCGTTGATTGCATAATGTACATTCTTATTACTTGATTTTTCATAGATGGGTTGCATCTTGCTTATCAAGCCATATTCTTCACTGAGATTTTTCAAGTATCCTGACAACTCTTTTATGTTGAGGGCGTTATCCAGTTCTGAACGTGTGTTTTTGCCCTGAGCTATCAGTGTCAGAATCGAAAAATAGATACCGTAATCTTTGCCAAACTCATCGACAAGCATATTTTTCCCCTCAAGCAGAAAATAGGAGTCGCGCTCAAAGAACGCATCCATCATTTTCTTTTCCGTGATCTTCTTCCTGTCTATAAACAGCTCAACATACTTGGCCACACCTCCAGTCAGTGTATAAAGAGTCAGAAGATCAGCCTTCTTATAGTCAGGACAGTACTCAGCCATAATTTCTTTGAGGGTGGAAGGCTTGAATGGCTGAATATTCATTGTTGCTGTTTGCCTCCCAAAAAGAGGTTGCTTAGAGTCTTTGAATATCTTATTCATCAAGCTGTTCACTGAACCGGCCACAATCAGGTTGATGTGTGCAGTGTTCTTGTAACTGTCCCATATATTCTGCATATCGGAGTATATAGAAGAATTTACTCTGTAAAAGTCCTGAAACTCATCAATAAAAAGGTTGATATGATTGGTTTGGGACAACTCCATAATAAATTTGAAGATTGCAGCAAAAGAAATCACCTTGCCGATAACAGGAACATTGAGTTTTGTACGGACTTCATCTAAGAATATGCCGCACAGATCTGCTTCCGCCTTACGGGCAACAAAAAAATATAGCATTGTGCTGTTCTCGTAAAACTTTTTGACCATCTCAGTCTTACCGATTCTACGTCGTCCTGTAATGATGGTAAATTGGGCTGTTTCGTGAGACAATTCCTCAATTTCCCTGAGTTTTTCAAACTCCTGCTCTCTGCCAAAGAATCTCATATCTATAAATTTTATCGTAATTTCTGTTACCGTAATAATGGTTACGATAACACAAAGGTATAAATAAAATTTTTTTCCGCGCAAGAATTTCCGGCATAGTAGTCCTTCATAATATTTCTCAAGCAGTTCGTGAGAGATTCTCGGGATATTCCGTTATCAAGGTTACAGCTTCTGCGCAAATCCTCAAAATTCTGTATGCCTATCGGGTACAACATAACACATCGGTTTATCTCACCGCAAAGAAACTAATTTATTGCATCACATCGTTGACTATTCTGAAATGACCTTTCACGATGGAAGGTTGCGAGCAGCCCCTGAAGAAGATGCGTTGATGCAGTTGCTTAACAGTCTTGGCTGTTATTAGGAAAATATTTCATCAGTTCAAGTCGTATGGAAATATCACCGCGATAACTTGCCGATATCGGCAAAAATTGGTTATATTTGCAGGGTGTCACGAGAAAGAATTTGCCGATGAGTACAAAATATATTTCCGTATCAGAGTTTGCCTCTCTGCACGGCATTTCCTTTATCCAATAATATGAAAAAATTGTTATCATTTATTCTTGTCGCGGCATCTCTGGCCGGACTGCTGGTCAGTTCGGTCTCGTGCTCCGGCAGTGACGACCTCACTCTTAAGGTCA
>JBJEBO010000265.1:0-2453 GCA_051870155.1 Candidatus Cryptobacteroides sp. | reverse complement strand
TTTTATTTAAAATTTAGAAAAAGTTCCACGTGGAACTTTTTTAATAAGTTCCGCAAGAGAAACCTGAGGTCTTGAAATAATCTCAGCTATCCTCTTTCTCGATGGAATTTCAGTAGAACCAACCTCTTTCAGATACTCATTCACTGAGTCCGGAGTCACGGAAGCATCAGAGAAAAATCCTTTCAATCTATCTACAGACTCATATTTTCTCATAGTGAGATTATATCTATATTTATCTGCAAGACCTATCTGATATGAAAGCGGTGTGAGCCTCAAATCAGCATCATCCTGCCGAAGAAGAATTCTATATTCAGCCCTGGAAGTAAACATTCTGTATGGCTCATCAACTCCCTTCGTAATGAGGTCATCAATAAGAACGCCAATATATGCCTGATCTCTTTTCAATACAAAAGGATCCTTTCCTGCTGACTTCAGATGTGCGTTTATTCCTGCCATCAAACCCTGCGCAGCTGCCTCTTCATAACCGGTGGTACCATTGACCTGACCAGCAAGGAAGAGACCTTCCACAACCTTGGATTCAAGAGAAGGCTTCAACTGTACAGGATCGAAATAATCATATTCTACAGCGTATGCAGGTCTGAATACTTTTACATCCTCAAGACCCTTTATCTGATGGAGGGCATCCATCTGAACCTGGAGTGGAAGTGAGGATGAGAATCCCTGAAGATAATATTCATTAGTATTTCTCCCCTCCGGCTCAAGAAACAGCTGGTGTTCCGTCTTGTCTGCAAAAGTGCGAAGTTTATCCTCAATACTTGGACAATATCTCGGACCTATACCGGTAATCATTCCTGTAAACAACGGAGAATCTGAAAAACCAGATCTCAAAACATCGTGAACCTTCTCATTTGTATGTACAATAAAACAAGGCATCTGGGGAGTTCCGTTCTGAGCAGTAGAAAGAAAAGGAAGGTATGAAAACTTTTCTGGTCTGGTATCACCTTGCTGAATTGGCAATTTTGAAATATCGACAGACTTGATGTCAATTCTCGGAGGTGTTCCAGTCTTCATCCTCGCTGTGGAAATTCCAGCTTCCTTGAGTTGTTCGGTAAGATGATAGGAAGACAACTCCCCTATCCTTCCACCTTCAAAAGAAGTCCTTCCGATGAACATTCTGCCGTTCAGGAAGGTCCCGGCAGTCAGGACAACTGTCTGAGATTTGAAAATTGCCCCTGTAGTCGTACAGCAACCGCAAATTTTTTGATTCTCAAGAAGAAAAGAAACCACAGAATCTTGGTAAATATCTAATTTACAATTAGTTTCAAGGATTTTTCTCCAGTTGAGAGAAAAGTGCAATTTATCACACTGTGCACGAGGACTCCACATAGCCGGTCCCTTGGACCTATTAAGCATCCTAAACTGAAGAGTAGAGGCATCAGTAACAATGCCCATATATCCTCCCAATGCATCTATTTCTCTGACTATCTGACCTTTAGCTATTCCTCCAACAGCTGGATTACAAGACATCTGAGCAAATCTTGCCATATCCATAGTTATGAGAAGCACAGAAGAACCCATATTTGCAGCGGCCATTGCGGCTTCACAACCTGCGTGACCACCTCCTATGACTATGACATCATAAAAAGTATTCATATTGACTAACTAACAGATTAACTAATTATTTCTACAAAACATCAAGAAGGGAAAGATAATAATTTTCCTTTGATCTCATAACGGCAATATCTTCTTCAGTATGATCGTCGTAGCCGATGAGATGAAGAAGACCGTGTACCATCACCCTATTAAGTTCATCTCTGAACTCAGTCTTGTATTCAATGGCATTTTCACGAACACTGTCCACGCTGATAAATAAGTCTCCGGAAAGACGATCCCCTTCACAATAATCAAAAGTAATGATATCAGTGAAATAATCGTGCTCAAGATACTTTCTGTTTATGTCAAGTATATAATTGTCGGAACAGAAAATAATGGAGATATTCCCTATCCTTCTGATTTCACTTTCAGCTACAAGACGTAACCAGGCATTGTTTTTAGCCTTTCCCTTGAACACAAAATCTGTTTCTTCGAAATAATAAGAAATCATATCATCAAATTTTATGTAAAAATATAAAGAATCCTGGAATTAGAAAAATATGAAATAAAAGTTTGAAAAAATAATTATTATTTCTAACTTTACGCGACAAAAGCGAAAAGTCTGTACAACAGGCTCTGAATGACTTGAAAGAAATAAAAACTACTAATCAATATGGAAGTCAAAAAAACTGAAAAAGCGAATCTTGAAAACAAGAAGCTTCTTTTTACAGAGATTGGACTTGTAATATCTCTGCTTATTGTATTCGTCGCTTTCGAATGGACCAGCAAGGAAAAGCAGGTTGCGACACTCGAGGACACAACACAAATGGTTGCAGAAGAGGAAGTAATTCCTATCACACAGGAAACTCCTCCCCCACCACCAGCAGCACCTAAGGTTC
>JBJEBO010000264.1:0-11355 GCA_051870155.1 Candidatus Cryptobacteroides sp. | reverse complement strand
ATTTTATACGGTGTAAAAAGTTCACTCATAATTATATCCTTTTACCAAATAAATCGAATTAGATGTTTCTTGTTCATAGCCCTGTACTCGTCTCCGAACTCCTGTTCGTATTTTTCCGTGAGCGATTTTGCCCTCGGGGCGAGATTGGCGAAAGTCCATATTGCAAATAGAAGTCCGGCCGGCGACCAGGTAAGGATTGCATAACCGACCCATTCTGTCACCTCTCCGAAATAATTTGCACTGGTTACATATTTATATAGGTGTTTTTTCGGGATGTAGTGTTTGGTGTCACCAGGCTTCCTCAAATTCCTGATTACCTTGTCCGAATCGAGGTTGATGAGCATTCCTGCGAAGAAGATTACTACTCCTATTATGAACTGCGGTGAGGTGAACCAGTCTGTGCCATACATTCCCGCAGGAGCATATTTGAAAAGCCATTCACCGATGAAATATGCGTTCAAAGTGTTGAAAACCATTCCCATAGCCATAATCGCTATTGGCATCTGGCTTTTCCCTCTCATCAGGAAAGGGAAGATGAAGGATCTCTGAAAATAGTGAAGGAGGAAAAGTCCTGCCATCACATAGAGGACAATCGGGGAATTGCCAGTGTCCGTCCCTGAGATGGCAAATCTGATTGTGTAGAATAGCACAAAGAAGAAAGACGGACATTCCATCAGCACCCAGGCAGTTTTGTTGCTTATCTTGGGTCCCCATTTCGAGGATGAAAGATAGCCGTAGCCTGCCTTGAGATAAAACAGGGCGATATATACTATTACAGCGATAACGGCCATCACGGCCATCATTATGAAATATGTCCTCATTCGACAGGTCCAATTTTAGTTTTCAGCCTGCAAAGGTAATAAAGATTTTTCAAATCAGTTTTTTTTACGTACTTTTGTGCCCCTGAAATAATGAAATAATTTATTTATGAGCACAAAATACGTCTTCGTTTCAGGTGGAGTTGCCTCTTCTTTGGGCAAAGGAATCATTTCAGCCTCCTTGGCAAAACTTCTTCAGGCACGCGGCCTCAGGGTCACAATCCAGAAATTCGACCCATATATCAACATCGACCCGGGTACATTGAATCCTTATGAGCACGGAGAGTGCTATGTCACCGAAGATGGTGCTGAGACCGACCTTGACCTTGGACACTATGAGCGTTTCCTCGGAGTCCACACATCGAAGGCGAACAACGTGACCACCGGTAAAATCTATAATACAGTTATTAATAAGGAGCGCGAGGGCGCATATCTTGGAAAGACTGTCCAGATTGTCCCTCATATCACAGATGAAATCAAACGCAGGATGCTCCTTTTGGGAAAGAGCGGAAAATATGACGTCATTATCACCGAAATCGGCGGTACCGTTGGAGATATGGAGTCCCAGCCATTTGTGGAGGCTGTCCGTCAGCTTCAGTGGGAACTCCCTGAGGAAGACTGTGTTACAATACATCTTACCCTTGTTCCATATCTGAGCGCTGCAAAGGAACTCAAGACCAAGCCTACCCAGCACTCAGTGCAGATGCTCCAGCAGAGCGGCGTTCAGCCGGACATCATAGTCTGCCGTACAGAGCATGAGCTTACTCCGGAACTCCGCAAGAAGGTGGCTCTCTTCTGCAACGTGAAGCCTGGACACGTGATTCAGTCAATTGACGCCGCTTCAATCTATTCAGTGCCTCTCAATATGAAGGCTGAAAAACTGGATGAATTGGTTCTCAAGCATTTCGGTATGACAAATCTTCCGGAACCGGACCTCACAGAATGGAACAAGTTCCTCGATAAACTCTTCCATCCGAAGAGCGAGGTGAATATCGCACTCGTTGGAAAATATGTGGAATTGCAGGATGCCTACAAGTCCATTCTTGAGTCTTTCGTTCACGCAGGTGCTGCAAACGAATGTAAGGTGAATGTCCACAGCATACACAGCGAGTTCCTTGACAACAGTAATGTTGAGGATCTGCTCGGAAGTATGGATGGAATCCTCGTTGCTCCGGGATTCGGAGAGAGGGGACTTGAAGGCAAAATCATTGCAATCAGATATGCCCGTGAGCACAACATCCCGTTCTTCGGAATCTGCCTTGGAATGCAGATGTGCGTCGTGGAGTTCGCAAGGAATGTGCTCGGACTCAAGGATGCTTGCTCGACAGAGGTGAATCCTTCCACTTCCAATCCGGTCATCGACCTTATGGAAGACCAGAAGAGCACCACAATCAAGGGCGGCACAATGAGGCTCGGTGCATACGCCTGCCAGATTGAACCGGACTCTCTTGCATACCGCATCTATGGTACCGGACTCATTTCCGAGAGACACAGGCACAGATATGAGTTCAATAATGAATATCTCTCACGTATTGAGGCAGCCGGAATGAAGGCTTCAGGAAAGAATCCTGATACAGGACTTGTGGAAATCGTTGAGATTCCGTCACATCCTTTCTTCATCGGAGTACAGTTCCATCCTGAACTCAAGAGTACACCGGAGCATCCTCAGCCTATTTTTGTGGCATTCGTAAAGGCTGCTATGGAATATAGGGATGCAAATCACACAAAATGAGGCTATTAAGGCTCATAATCCTTCTGTCAATGCTTCTTTTTTGCGCCGGCTGTGCTGATGCAAAGGTGAAGCAGTATGGCTTCGAAGTCGTGAAAGAATATCCTCACGACCGTGGCTCTTATACTCAGGGACTTTTCTTCCACGGAGGCAATCTTTATGAGAGCACGGGACAATATGGCTCCTCCACTTTCAGAATTGTGGACATCGCTGACGGGAAGCCGCTGAGGAAATTGGAATTTTCGAAGAAATATTTTGTGGAGGGATCCGTCATTTTAGGTGATAATCTATATATCCTCACGTGGACCAACAAGGTGGTGTTTGTCTATGATGCCAAGACATTGGAATATAAGTCAACACTATCTTATCCGCGTGAGGGATGGGGACTTACTTCGGACGGCAAGTCTTTAATCGCGAGCGACGGGTCATCTGTCCTGTATTTTATGGATCCTTCGATGAATGTGTCGCGGACGGTGACGGTGAAAATGGACGGAAGGTCCATAAGGTTCCTGAATGAACTTGAATATATTAATGGGAAGATATGGGCGAATGTCTATACTTCCGACCTGATACTTATAATCAATCCTTCCGATGGAAAGGTGGAGGGAGTTGTGGACTGCACCGGTCTTCTGCCCCAGAAGTTGAGAAGGCAGGACACCGATGTTCTCAACGGAATAGCCGTCGATGAAGATGGGAATATATATCTTACCGGTAAGAACTGGCCGAAGATGTATCAGGTGAAAATAGTTGAAAAATAAATATTTATAAATTTGCAGGGGTGCTCCTTCCGAGGGGCTGAGATCATACCCATAGAACCTGATGCGGCTAATACCGCCGAAGGGAAATGCCAATCTCAAGGGCGCAGAATGCGTCCGCCCCTTGCATCAATGTAATAACATTATGCGAGGTTTTTTCTTTTATGCAGCGCTCTTGGCGCTGGTTCCGTTCACGGCGGCAGCCGCTGTGGACGAAGGGGTGAAGAAAGATTCTGATCCCGATGTTCTTGAAGACCGTCTTGACAGCATTGTGGTGTCTGCGTCACGTGCGGGCAAGTCAACTCCGGTTACTTATTCAATGGTTTCCAAAGAAGAATTGAAATTATCCAATCCTATCAACTCCCTTCCTATGACCCTTAATCTTCAGCCTTCCGTTGTGGCTGTAAATGAGGGAGGTACAGGTATTGGTTATTCAAAGATGACCGTCAGGGGATCAAAAGGTTCCCAAATTAATGTCACACTCAATGGAATCACCCTCAATGATGCCGAATCACAGGAGGTGTTCTGGGTGAATATCCCTTCATTGTCAAACATCCTCAGTTCCGTTCAGCTCCAGAGGGGTCTCGGAACATCTGCAAACGGAGCGGGAGCCTTCGGCGCGAGCATCAATATGAGCACGGCTTCAGTAGGGAGCGAGCCATTCGCAAACTTTGACGTTGCTGCAGGTTCATACAACACATTTATGACTACCGTAGCGGCCGGAACAGGACTTACCAAGTCAGGAGTATATTTCAATGCGGCATATTCAAGGAATTACACCGACGGCTATATCAGGAATGCCAAGGCCAAGGTGCAGTCCGCATTCGCCGTCCTTGGATGGATGAATGAGAAGAACTCATTGAAACTCACCTATTTGATGGGTGATCAGCACACCGGCATCACCTGGAACGGTATAGACCTTGATACCTACTATGCCGACAGAAGGTACAATGAGGCTGGAATGTATTATGATGCAATGGGAAATGCCCGTTATTATGACAATGACACCGACAACTACACCCAGCATCATCTCCAGCTCAATTACACAAGGCAGTTCGGCAGCAATGTGTTCTGGAGCACTACCTTAAATTGGACCAAAGGTGACGGATGGTATGAGAATTACAAGGATGACAAGAAATTTACGAAATACGGTTTTGACAGTTCGTTTACATACGAAAGGGACGGCAATACATATTCCGCTTCGGACAAGAGTGATTACATCATCCGTAAATCAATGGCTAACAATTATTATGTAGTCAATTCAGAGGTGAAATATAAAGGCAATGGAATTGATGTGACAGGAGGAGTAAACCTTTCTCGTTACAGTGGAAACCATTATGGCGAAGTCTTATGGAATGAGATTCTCGGAGACGACTATGACTATGCTTCGCTCAATGCCAAGAATGCTTCAAACAACTGGTATTTCAACAACGGACTCAAGCAGGAGGTGAATATTTTTGCAAGGGCTGAGTATAATCCTCTTGACTGGATGACGGCATATCTTGACCTTCAGTACAGGGGAGTCTCTCTCAAGATGACCGGAATTGACGATGAGGATGATCTTCCGCTTGATTATAAGACCGCTTGGAATTTCTTCAATCCGCGTGCAGGTCTCACCTTCCATTGGAATCCGCGCCACAAGGCATATATCAGTGCTGCCCTTGGCAACAGGGAACCTGGCAGGAGTGACATCAAGGAGGTCATCATCAGCAATAACCTTGCTCAGGATGGAGACAAGAAACCTGAATTGAAACCGGAAAAGATGGTGGATGTCGAAATAGGTTATGAATATTCCGCACCAAAGGTGAAGGCGAGTGCCAACATCTATTTTATGGAGTATTTCGATATGCTTCTTGAGACCGGCCGTCTGAGCGATGTGGGCTATGCCATAAAGGAGAATGTCGGAAGGGCATATCGTCGTGGAATCGAACTTGCTGCAGCCTGGATGCCTGCCCAGTGGATGAGACTTGATGCAAACGCAACCCTCAGTCTCAACAAGATCAACAATTATGTTGAATATATTTCTTATGTGGATGATGATTGGAATCCAACAGGAAAGACCAAGGCTTGTGATTTCGGCACTACCAATATGCTGATGTCCCCATCATTGATCGGTTTCCTTCAGCTTTCTTTCAAACCGTTCAGTACAATATGCAACAACTCTTTGAAAACCACCACCTTGTCCATCAACGGAAAATATGTCGGAAAGCAGTATCTTGACAATACTTCCTCTGACAGCAGGAGTATGCCGGGTTATTTCGTGTCAAATCTTTCGCTCACTCACGAATTTACTCTCCGCACCGGTAAACTCGGCATCGGAGGTTATATAAACAACCTCTTCAACAATATGTATTATGCTGATGGCTGGTGCTGGAAGAATCTTATGGAATCCGATGACTCCCTTGTCGATGGCATCGGCATCTTCCCTCAGGCTCCTATCAACTTTATGTTCAAGGTCAGCTACGCATTCTAATAAATACGGTTCCTTCTGTCATTTCGACCGTAGGTGCCAGCACCGTTGTTTTGTCATTTCGACCGCAGGTGCGCAGCACCGGAGTGGAGAAATCTCAATGTCCATTAGTGACGGCAGATTTCTCCACTCGCTTCGCTCGGTCGAAATGACATTGTATTTGTTTTTGTCATCTCGAGCGACCGGATTTATTTCATTGTTGTCATCTCGAGCGACCGAAGGGAGTCGAGAGATCTTTCATTTGAAAAATTTTATTGCTAATAGTCGTAAAAAGGAATATATTTGCGCTTCAAATCACATATTATGATAACATTTTTTGTTGCAGTAATTGTTTTGATCGCAGGATATTTCCTTTATGGAAAATTCGCGGCTCATCTCTTCGCTCCGGATCCATCCCGGACGACCCCCGCATATTCAAACAATGACGGAGTTGACTTCAAACCGATGCCTACCTGGAAGGTATTCGTCATCCAATTCCTGAACATCGCAGGTCTCGGCCCTATTTTTGGTGCCATCCTTGGCGCTGCTTACGGTCCGGCTGCCTACCTTTGGATAGTCATCGGTTGCATCTTCCTCGGTGCCGTCCACGACTTCTCCGCTGGAATGATGTCCCTTAGGCACAATGGTTCGAATATGCCCGACATTGCCGGAGACTATCTCGGCCCCTCAATGAAATGGGTCGCAAACATAGTTGTATGCTTCCTTCTTCTTGCCATCGGAGTGTCCTTTGTGACCGGTCCTTCCGACCTGATTGCCTCCCTCACGGGCATCAACAAAGAAATTTGGCTTTGGGTTATATTCATTTATTACCTTTTTGCCACCCTTCTCCCGATTGACAAAATCATTGGAAGCATTTACCCGTTTATGGGAGCAGCCCTTCTTCTGATGGCTGTCGGAGTTGCCGTGGCGCTTGTCGCAGGGAATATCAGCGGGACCCACGAGATGACCGAACTGACAGTCTCGTCCCTGAAGAACTGGCACAGTAACCCGGAGAACAACATCCTCATCCCGATGCTTTTCATCGTGATTTCCTGTGGAGCAATCTCAGGTTTTCATTCCACCCAGTCCCCGCTGATGGCCAGGTGTCTGAAAAATGAAAAATATGCCCGTCCGGTTTTCTACGGGGCAATGATAGCGGAAGGTATTGTGGCAATGATTTGGGCGAGTGCGGCTATGGCATATTTCGGAGGTCCTGAGGGATTGAATCAGGCCGCTTCCGAAGGAATAATGATAGACGGTGTGCTCACCCGTGTGACTCCGGCAATTGCGGTGGATATGATATGCAAGAGCTGGTTGGGAAAAGCAGGTGGAATAATAGCCATAATCGGTGTGGTGGTTTGTCCTATCACTTCGGGAGACACGGCTTTCAGAAGCCTCAGACTTGCTGTAGCAGACTTCCTTAAAATGGACCAGAAGCCGATTGCAAAACGACTTATGATTGCAATCCCTGCGTTCGTTATAGCATATATCTGCTGCAAGGCAGATTTCTCAACAATCTGGAATTATGTGGGAATTTGTAACCAGACGCTTGCCGGCATCGTCCTTTGGACAGCGGCATCATATCTTTCATCCAAGGGCAAGCCTCATTGGATGTGCTCGATTCCTGCGGCTTTCCTGACATTTGTCTGCATCAGCTTCTTCCTTGTGGCTCCAAAGGCGAACGGAGGTCTTCACTTGGCACCGATGGTGGGATATATCGCTGGAATTGCTGCCGCAGTGGTGGCTTTCCTCACATTTGTCCTTAGACATTTGAAACGCTAAAATTACTCAAGTTTCGCAATTGCAAAACTTAAATTAAAGCCCAAGAAGAAATTCCTCCGCTTTTGCAAGGGTGTCAGCCTTGCCGACATCCATAAGACGGAGACCTTTGCGGACAACTCCATAAATCGGATGCCTTCTTGCGGCATCAAGATAGAAATCCCTGATGGCGAATCGGGCTCCTGCCCCGTCATTGGGGATATTGTTTTTATCCACATATTCCTGCATAATGTCAAATACTTTGTCTGAAAGAATGTGGATGCCTGAGAATGCATAAGGGATGCAATCTTCTTCGGAAACTGAATCGTCCGACATTATGACCCGTCTTGTGGAATCGTCGTTCCATCCCACCAGGCGCATCGTTTCCTTTTCGAACAGGAAATGCCTTCTCGATGGTCTGTCGCTCACCAAAAGGGTGGCAATGGCATCTGGAACCGCTTCCTTTGCAAAGGCGGCGAGATCTGCGTCCGAAAGAATATCCACATTATGGACGAGGAATTGTCCGCAACCTTCGAGATATGGCCTTGCGTGGAGGATGCCGCCTCCCGTCTCAAGAAGCAGGCTCCTTTCGTCGCTGATATGGATTGTCATTATTTGCCTATTTCCTTCCTTCTGACCTGTTTCCATACTCTTCGGAGAGTCTTGAAGTGAAAGCCAATCCTGGGCGGCAATCCAATCCTCGATTTGGTCGGCAAAATGATGAACATTGATAACGGCTTCATTTATTCCGGAATTGCGAAGCTTAAGCAGGACGTGTTCGAGAAGGGGCTTGCCTCCCACGGGAACCAGCGCTTTGGGCATACTGTCGGTGAGGGGCTTGAGTCTTGTTCCCAGGCCTGCGGCGAAAATCATTGATGTGCTCAGTCGAGATGACATGTTTTTATGAAAATTATAAAATAACTGGGGTCAAAAATAATTTTTTTGAATGACATAAACAAAAATAAGCCCTGCATCCCTGCGGGGCTTATTTCGGTTAGTTAGTAGTGTGTTCCCTTTTCGGGTGATTAATTTTTGTGGTTAGAAATACTTCTTAATATTGTTTAACGCATTTGATGTAACGGTTATAATCTGTAATCAGATTACTTCGTTCCCGTTACAGTATGCAAATATAGACATTCTTTTTATAAAATCAAGTGAATTGATAGAAAATGTTAAAAAATTATTGCAAAATATTGTAAATGCTTACAAATTCCCATCTAATAGATTGGGCCGCAATAATTTTGTCCTTTCAATTGCCTGCTCGTCCTGCCACTCCCTTATAAGCTTTGGATTGCCGCTCAGAAGCACTTCAGGGACCTTCCATCCGTTGAATTCCGCCGGACGGGTATAAATCGGGGCAGAGAGCAGACCGTCCTGATAGCAGTCGCTCAGGGCGGAGGTCTCGTCGGTAATCGCTCCCGGAATCAACCTCACAATGGCGTCAGCCACAATCGCGGCAGGAATCTCCCCGCCGCTCAGGACATAGTCTCCGACTGTGATTTCCCTTGTTATCAGATGTTCGCGAATGCGATGGTCTATTCCTTTGTAATGTCCGCACAGAATTATAATATTCTCTTTCAGCGACAATTCATTAGCCATTCCCTGGGAAAAGGTCTCTCCGTCGGGAGACATATAAATCACTTCGTCATACTCCCTTTCCGCCTTCAATTCCTCTATCATCCTATATACAGGCTCCACCATCAGAACCATTCCCGCATCCCCGCCGTAGTTGTAGTCGTCCACCTGCTGGCGCGGTCCTTTACCATATTTCCTAAGATTGTGGACATTGATTTCTACGAGTCCTTTCTTTATCGCACGCCCTACGATCGAATGGCTGAGAGGGCTTTCAAGAAGTTCCGGAACTACCGTTATTATGTCAATTCGCATATTGTTCTAAAAAATATTATCCAATTTGAAAAATAATCAATGCAAAAATAGCATTTTGCAAAGAGTTTTACCAAAAAAATGTATATTTGCAGCTTAAATATTATTAAACGTATATATATGACTGAAGAGATTATCCCTGACACCTTGGAGGTGGCAGATGTAGCTGAGAGTGTTGAACCAGCTGTCAACTACTCTGAAAAAACATTGGCTGAACTTGTCCGTCTGTTCGAAGAACTTGCGGCTGCCGAAGACAAAATGAAAAGAAACAAGGACGCGGAGGCTATCAAGGCTGCGTTCTACAGACGTCTCTCAAAGGAGAGGGCAGAGGCGGGAATTACGGTGACCGCTGAAGAACCTGTAGAGCAGGAAATTGATGAAGATGTTTCCGAAGAAGCGGCTCCTGCTGCAGAACCGGTTGAGACTCAGACTGTTGCCGAGACTGTATCGGAGGATCCTTTCACAGAGTTGGAAAGAGGCTTCAAGTCCATTTATACAACCTATAAAAAAGAGCGTGCCGAATACAACAGGCAGCAGGACAAGGAAAGGGAGAACAATCTTGTCCTCAAGCAGGCAGTCATAGATGACCTGAAGGCTCTGCTTGAAAAACAGGAGGATGTCAATGCCACCTTCCCTGAGTTCCGTGAAATCCAGAATCGCTGGAGGGCTATAGGACCGGTTCCTGTCCAGAATTTCAGGAATATGAACGACACATATCAGTTGTATGTGGAGCAGTTCTATGATATGGTGAAAATCAACCGCGAACTCCGTGACCTTGATTTCAAGAAAAACCTTGAGGCTAAGGAGAAATTCTGCGAGGCAGCTGAGAAGCTTGCCGAGAATGAGAATGTAGTAGCGGCTTTCAAGGAACTTCAGAAACTCCACGAGCAGTGGAAGGAGTTCGGTCCGGTTGCAAAACAATATCGTGATGAAATCTGGGACCGCTTCAAAGCAGCCACAGCCGTGGTCAACAAGAAATATCAGGCTTTCTTCGAAGATATGAAAGAGCAGCAGGCTGCCAACCTTGTGGCAAAGACAGGTCTTTGCGAGCAGGTTGAGGCGATCGCAGAGAAAGAAATTACCAATTCCAACGATTGGAACGCCTGTTCAAAGGAGATCGAGGAAATCCAGAAGACCTGGAGGACCATCGGTTTTGCTTCCAAGAAAGAAAATCAGAAAATCTACGACCGTTTCCGTGCCGCTTGCGACAAATTTTATGGACGCAAGAGAGAATTCTACTCAGAATACAAGGACAGCATCAACGCCAATCTTGAGAAGAAGATTGCGCTCTGCGAGGCTGCCGAGGCTCTCAAAACCAGCACAGAATGGAAGAAGGCCACCGATCAGTTCATCAATCTCCAGAAACAGTGGAAGGAAATCGGAGCTGTTCCACGCAAGAAATCAGAGCAGCTTTGGAAACGTTTCCGTGCCGCTTGCGACGAGTTCTTCAACGAGAGGGACAAGAACGCCAAGCCGGAGAATGATTTCTATGGCAATCTTAAGGCAAAACAGCGCCTGATTGAGGAAATCAAGGCATACGAGTTGAGTGGTGACGCTGCTACCGACCGCGAGGCATACGAGGGCTTCACCCAGAGATGGCAGTCCATCGGATTCGTTCCGTTCAAAGAAAAAGATGCTGTGGGACAGGCATATAAGGAAGCTCTTCAGGAAAAATTCCCTGCAGGAAGCAGGGGACAGAGGCGTGGCGGCAAGTCTCCAAGGAGCGAGAAAGACCGTCTTGTTGCCAAATACAATCAGTTGGAGCAGGATATCGTCAATTATGAGAACAATATCGGATTCTTTGCAATGTCCAAGAACTCTGAGCCACTTATCAAGCAGATGCAGAACCGCATAGCGCAGGCGAAGGAAGAACTCAAAGCCCTCGAAGCGCAGATTGTGGCAATGGATAACGAGCAGGAGGAACAGTAGGAGAGAAGATGGACAAGAATTCGATTATAGGTT
>JBJEBO010000263.1:0-2477 GCA_051870155.1 Candidatus Cryptobacteroides sp. | reverse complement strand
ATCCTTCCGGCATCCTCACCTGCCCCGAATCTCCGTTGCACACCCTTTCCGCCCAACGTAGGCGGTCGGCCTCATCCTTGAACAATGGAGGCAACCTGCTCTCTGTCATACCCACGGTAAGACTCTTCCTGACAATATCCATTATTTCGGACATCTTGAATAAAGAATCTGATTTATGGGCAACAGCCGTTCCCAGTGCCGGCAGCAATTGGCCGTCCTCCGGCATCACAACATCGGATTCATCAAGCTTGAGATAATCTCTATATGCTTTTCGAAGAGCAGGAATAAATGTCAGAGGTCCTCCGCAAAACAGGACAGGAGCCTTGATTTCAGCACCGTGTGCAAGGGTTACGACAGTCTGTATCACCACAGCCCTGAAAATCGACGCAGCAATATCCTCTTTTGGTATTCCTTTCGCGACAAGATTCTGTACGTCCGTCTTGCTGAACACCCCGCACCTCGATGCTATCGGATAAATCCTCGTCGAGTTTTCCGCAAGACTACACAGTGTCCCAATCTCCTCAGACAATATCAGAGTCATCTGGTCGATGAACGCCCCGGTACCTCCTGCACAATTGCCGTTCATACGCAAATCCACAGCCTCTCCCCTCGCATTAAAAAAGACCACCTTCGCATCCTCGCCTCCTATGTCTATCATAGTCGAGACCTTAAGTCCTCTATGGCTGATGGCTTTCGTCGCTGCCACAACTTCCTGGACAAAAGGGAAACCGCATTTCTCCGCGACACCCATACCTATGGAACCTGTCAATCCGATGGACACAGGATGGTCGTCGCCAATCTTTCCGTAAATGTCTCCCATCAATTCCAAAAGGGTTTCCCGTATTTTTGCATTGTGCCTACGATATTCCTTAAATATTTGATTATCTGTTATATCCAACACAACACACTTTATTGTTGTTGATCCTATATCAATGCCGATCCTATACATAAATCTGTTTTACTTATTAGTCTGACACTAATGTCAGACGCAAAGGTAAAACAATTATTCATATAATGAAATCAAACGTTAAGGAATATTCCTAAAACTTATATTATCGTCCAATAGCGACAGGATTTTTTTAGGAATACTCCTTAAGATGACAGAGAGTGATAACAGAAAGTTATCTAATTAATATTCAGTGAGTTTTATTCTATATTTCAGACTACCCCGGTTGCGGTAGAAAACGATTTCCGGATTATTCCCGTCAGGGACTGAAAGTCCGCTACGCTCCAATCTGTTGAGAGCAGTACGCCTCCACGACACGGTGTCAATTGAGAAATCTACTGCCTCTTTTCTTCCTTCAAGTTCGAATCCCAACTCTTTATAAGTCTCTCCCGAAGACCACTCAAGGTCGGCATAAGTCATTATATCATCAGGTTTGACGTCCGAAATGAATCTTTTCAGCATCTTACCCATTCCTCCGCACACTCTCACTCCGGAAAGTGAAGCATATCTCACCCATTCATAGGAACATATAATCTTCCCGCCTTTATCCCATCGACGTGCATTTGAAAATGTTGCCACAGCAACCATTTCCCCCGGAGTTGGCAGATTCTCAGAGAGTTCAGAGCAAAGATGTCCCGTATGTCTTTTAAGGAAAAGCCCATAACAATGTCTCATCTTAGCCCCTCCATAACTGTGGTTTTCCATAAGAAAAGCCTCAGCGGCAGGTCGTTCTATCCTTCGGATTTCGCAATTCCGTGCAAAAACAGACGCAAAAACCCCACAATGGGCAAGGATGCGCCTTGAAACAAGAGAATGATGACTTCGCCACATATCTTCGGCGACAACCATCGTCTCTCCTTCAAGCCAGCCCGCTTCCTTTTCCACCTCCAATGCCACTGCCGCAGCCTCTTCAATCGTATGAGATCTTTGTTCCAAGACAATGAAATAGACCTTACTACGTCCCTGAGGAGAAGCCTCTAAAATCTCAATATCAGGATTTATAGCAACAACCTCGGCTGCCATACAACCACAAAACCGGAAAGGAATGCCCCTTCCGCCCAAAAGTGAAGATATTTCCTGAGTCAAAGCGTTCATCTGCCACAAAAATACCGCATAATATTGACAAAAGAAACAAAGATTAATTATTTGCAAAAAATTGACTATATTTGTCTTTTCGCATCATAGCGAATGTAACCAAAAAAATAAATAAATTTACATACAATGGGAAAAATAATTTTGACAGGCGACCGCCCTACAGGAAAACTCCATTTAGGACATTATGTAGGTTCGCTGCGCAGGAGGGTTGAGTTGCAGAATTCAGGCGAATTTGAGAAAATCTTCATAATGATTGCTGACGCTCAGGCACTTACCGACAATGCGGACAATCCAGAGAAAATTCGTCAGAACATCATCGAAGTCGCTCTCGATTATCTTTCCTGCGGACTCGATCCGGAAAAAGTTACAATTTTCATCCAATCACAAGTTCCTGAGCTATGTGAACTTGCGTTTTATTATATGAACCTTGTGACAG
>JBJEBO010000262.1:0-2485 GCA_051870155.1 Candidatus Cryptobacteroides sp. | reverse complement strand
CGGACGAACCTTTCCGACAAGCGGGTTCATATTCGCGCCATCGTAATACATTAGACCGCCGCAACCGTGTACAAGTTTTGCAATCTCACCGATCTCGGTTTCAAAAAGACCGAGAGTGTTAGGATTCGTCATCATCATTCCTGCAATGGTGTCGTCAAGAAGCGGTTTGAGATCCTCCACATCCACTGTTCCTGCAGGAGTGGATTTCACCACAACGACTTCAAGTCCGCAGACTGCCGCACTCGCCGGATTGGTTCCGTGTGCACTATCGGGAACTATCACCTTGGTCCTCTTGACATCCCCACGTGAGAGATGATATCTCCTCATAACCATTAGGCCTGTAAGCTCTCCGTGGGCGCCGGCAAATGGATTGAGGGTGAAGGATGCCATTCCTGTGATTTCAGAAAGACTCCTTGATAGGTCGGCATACAATTGGAGCACACCCTGGACTGTACGGCTCGGCTGGAGAGGATGGATGTCCCTGAATCCAGGGAGGGAGGCCATCTCCTCATTGATTTTCGGATTATATTTCATCGTGCAACTTCCCAATGGATAGAACCCGGTGTCAACTCCGAAATTCATCTGGGAAAGGTTGGTATAATGTCTCACCACGTCCGGCTCGCTTACCTGCGGAAGGACAGGTGCCGACCCACGCCTGAGATTCTGCGGGATGTCTTCTATTTTGCCCGTCCATTTCCTTTGAGGCAGTGAAAAGCCCTGCCTGCCTTCTTTGGAAAGTTCAAATATCAGTTTGTCGTAGTATCTCATTTTGCAAGCCCTTTAACGATTGACAACAATTTTTCCATTTCTTCCGGAGTTCTCTTTTCTGTGACGCAGAAATTCACATAACCCTCTTCAGTCCTGAGGGCGGCGAAAATGCCGTTGTCCAGAAGAGCCTTGCTGAGGAGGTCACAGTCGAGGGAGGTCTTGAGCACAAATTCCTTGAGGAACGGCTTATCGAAGACTTCCTCAAAAAGACCGGTCTTGAGAAGTTCATCGTGGAGCCAGTGTGCTCCGCCATAGCTGAGTTCATTCACCTGTCTGAGTCCTTCCGGTCCCATAAGAGCCAGATACACTGTCACATACAAAGCCATCAAAGACTGGTTTGAACAGATATTGCTCGTAGCCTTCTCTCGTCTGATGTGCTGTTCCCTTGCCTGGAGGGTGAGGACGAAGGCACGACGACCGTCAAGATCGGTGGTCTGTCCCACAATCCTGCCAGGAAGTTTGCGCACCAGATCCTTGGTGCAGGCGAGGAAGCCCACATAAGGACCACCGAAATTAAGAGGCAGACCAAGGGTCTGGGAATCTCCACAAACTATGTCGGCACCCCATTCTCCCGGGGTTTTGATGACAGCGAGTGATGAAGGGTCGCTGTAAACCATAAGAAGAGCCTTGGCTGAATGGAGTTCGTCTGCAAATCCTGTCAGATCCTCGATGATACCGAAGCGGTTGATTCCCGGAACGAGGATTCCGGCAACGTCACCTGCTGCAAGATGGACCTTAAGGGCCTCCAATGAGGTCTCTCCGTCTTCTGCCTCGACATAGCCGAGCTGGATACCGTGATATCTTGCATAAGTCTCCACCACACTCAAAACCTGAGGCAGGAGGGTGCGTGAAAGAAGAACGCGGGTCTTTTTCTTTGTTGAAGCGAGGGCCATCATCACAGCCTCAGCCGCAGAGGTAGGACCGTCATACATTGATGCATTCGTGCAATCCATCCCCGTGAGTTCGGTGAGCATACTCTGATATTCAAAGATATATCGGAGAGTTCCCTGGGAAATTTCGGCCTGGTACGGAGTGTAAGCCGTCAGAAATTCAGACCTTGAGATGATATAAGGGACGACTGAAGGAGAATAGTGGTCGTATGCGCCTGCTCCGCAGAAGCAGGTAAGACGGACATTCTTCTTGTCGAGATTTTCGAAATAATTGCGGACCTCCATTTCCGACATTGCGGACGGAAGGTCATATACTTCTTTGCGGATGAAGTCCGCCGGAACATCGGAATAGAGTTCGTCAAGAGACTCCATTCCGACTTTATCCAGCATCTGTCTTATGTCCTCATCCGTATGCGGGAAATAAGGGCGAGCCATAGTCTTACTCCTTCTCGCACATTTCCTGATAAGCGGCTGCATCCATAAGGTCTTCCACCTCAGAAGGGTCGCTCATCTTGACTTTGATGATCCAGTTGGCATAAGCGTCCTGATTCAGAAGTTCAGGAGCGTCCTCAAGAGCCTCATTGATCTCAACCACAGTTCCTGACACAGGTGAGTAGAGGTCGCTCGCAGCCTTCACGCTCTCGACTGCTCCGAATTCCTCGCCTTTGACAACCTCGTCGTCAACCTCAGGCATATCCACATAGGAAAGATCGCCCATTGAATGCTGTGCGAAATCTGAGATTCCGACAACTGCGATTTCGCCTTCAACTTTTACCCATTCGTGTGACTCGCTGTAGAGGAGTCCTTCGATAACTTTTGCCATAAAT
>JBJEBO010000261.1:0-2494 GCA_051870155.1 Candidatus Cryptobacteroides sp. | reverse complement strand
AACCTGTTCTTAGGCACGTTCCTGAAAATGAAGCTATTGACCGTCTTCTTGAATTGATTGAAGGATCTACTCGGCCTTAAGGATGTCTTTCTGAGCCTCTTCCCACTGCTCCTTGGCCAACTCCTGCATATCGACGACTTCGTCAGTCTCATCGACGATCTCCTGACCGAGCATCGTCTCAATGACATCTTCCATTGTCACAATACCGCGGAAGGTGCCGTATTCGTCAATTATGATTGAAATATGCTCTTTTTTCTCAAGGAGTTTCTCCCAGATATTGCCAACTGATTCATTCTCCTGGAATGAAAGAATCGGTCTTACAACATCCTTGAGTGTGCAGTCGAACTTGTCCTCAGCCATTTTCTCAAGTATAGTTTGACGGAGGACATAACCGATGACATAATCGCTGTTTTCCTCTTCATATACAGGTATTCTTGAATGTGTAAGGTCAAGGTCATAGAACTCCTTGATAGTCATACTGCCTTCTGCCATTTCCACTACCACGCTCGGGGTCATAATCTCGTGAGCAGTTATTTCGTCAAGTTTCAGAAGGTTCTGAATCACCTTCTTTTCTTCTTTCTCTATGACATCTTCCTCAGTGGCAACGCTCACCATTGCTGAAATATCCTCACGGCTCACGCTCACCTGATCTGAATGTGACGATATGAATTTCGTGAGATGCTCCATCACCCATACAATCGGGAACGTGATGAAAATCATCGCATTGATTATTGAAGATGCCGGAATGGCAAGTCTTCTCCAATATGTAGAGCCGATGGTCTTTGGGAAAATTTCAGCAAACACAAGGATGAGCACTGTGAAGATTGCCGAGAACACGCCCACCATAGCATTTCCATAAACATCCATTACGAGCGAACCCACCAGAGCCGCACCAACTGTGTTGGCTATAGTGTTCACACAAAGGATGGCCGCAATGGGACGTTCTGTGTTCTGTTTCAGATTCTTAAGTCTTTTGGCACCTTTGACACCCTGGTCTTCCAGGCCGGTGATATATGAAAGAGGTGTAGAGAGAAGAGTCGCCTCCAATACGGAGCACAGCCCCGATACTGCAATGGCGACGAACATACAAATATATATCGATTGTTCTTCCATTAATACCTGAGTTTCACAAATTCAGAAATGTCTCATTTAAATTCCGCTATTACTGTCTCACAGGCGCTGACCTCATCTCCCACCTTGACTTTAATGTCGGCGTCGAGAGGAAGATACATATCAATCCTCGACCCGAATTTGATGATGCCGCACTGCTCGCCTTTCACTGTTTCGTTTCCCGGCTTTGCATAACAAACTATCCTCCTTGCAAATGTTCCGGCAAGCTGCTTGAAGAAAACTTCACCATATTCATTCTTGACAGCCATCGAAGTATGTTCATTCAACTCCGACGCCTTTGGCAGGAATGCAAGCATATATTTGCCAGGATGATATTTGAAATATGTAACGGTCCCTGAAACAGGCCAGAAATTCACGTGGACATTGAAAAAATTCATATAGACGGACACCTGAATGCAGTCTGCTTTCAAATATTCCTTTTCATAAACCTTTTCTACAATGACAACTTCCCCGTCTGCGACTGAAGTGACAATCTTGTCACCTTCCACTGTATTTCTTCTCGGAACACGGAAAAAGAAAAGGACGAATCCCATAAAGAAAACAAGAACGGCACACAGAGGCCAGGCAATTGTTGCAAGTCCTATGTATTTTAGTATTAAGTAAATAAGCGTTCCGAACACGAGCCAGACGCATAAAATCAAACTAATCCCGTCCTTATGTATTGTCATTTTTGAGTCTTTTAATCTGCAAATATACAACAAAATCTGTTCTTAGCAAACTCTCAGGCTCCCACAATCATCAAATAGAGCAGTCCTGTAGGTATTGCGGTCAATGCGCTGTCAAAACGGTCAAGCATTCCTCCGTGTCCGGGGATTATGTTGCCGGAATCCTTGATTTCATAATGCCTTTTCCATTGAGATTCAATTAAATCTCCATATACTCCGGCGACATTCATCACAGCGGCAAGCCCCAAAGCAGCTGGAAGGCTCATTTGCAGGGTTCCCAATTTCCAGAGCAAAGCTCCGGTTGCAAGTGCGGTTGCGAAACCACCCCAGAATCCGATCCAGGATTTCTTCGGGGAAATGGATGGAAAGAGTTTTTTGCCGTACTTCTGTCCAAGCGAAATTCCGAATAAGAATGCTCCCACATCAGAAGCCCATATTATGATAAAGAACGAAAGGAGATGCATTCCGTCGTATGTGCCATCCGGACTGAAGACTGCAAAGATGCTGAGTGTCATAGGAATGGCAATGTATAGCAAGGCCGTGTATAGGTTTGCGAATATTCCGAAATCCGTTTTGTCCTTTACATAGAGGGAGTCAATCATTACTATGAAGAATGGAACGAATGCAATCAGGATGAGTTTATGTGGAAGCACATTACATTCGAAAAGGAAGGTGAGCATAAACAAAGTAATCGCAGT
>JBJEBO010000260.1:10083-11546 GCA_051870155.1 Candidatus Cryptobacteroides sp. | reverse complement strand
ATTGCGATCGAGAAGTCCCTTATCAAGGTTGAAAGTGTTGAGCCTGAGGATGCTATACTTCCTAAGGAAGGTGGTGAGTTCAAGGTGAACCTTACCGTCAAAGGTGAAGGTGTGAGCGTTGACATCCCGGAGGATGCACAGGCTTGGCTTTCTGTTGCCGGACTCAATATTTCAGGATCAGGTGCTTCTGTCGTGTTGGTTGCAGCAGCCAATGAGGGTGGAGACCGCAAGGTGGATCTCACCTTCAAGACTTCCAAGGGTGGTGTGGAATATACCGCTGCCACTTCTTTGGCTCAGGAAGGCGAAATCCTTGAGGTTTGCGTGGCTGATTTCAATGCCGCTTCCGTAGGAGATACCCAGTATCGTATTACCGGAGTAGTATCAAGCGTGGCGAATGCCGACAAGGGAAGGTTCTACATCAAGGACTATTCAGGCGAAACCTATGTCTATAATATGAGCGGATTCGCCGATTCCGGCATCACGGTTGACGATATTGTCGTCCTCGTCGGAAAACACGATGAATACAACGGAATCGTCGAAATGGTAAGTGCATCCGTTGAAAAGGTTTATCCTGTGACTGAAGTTACTCCTACCGAATTCCTCACTAAGGAGGATTCAAAGGATGTATATTACAAAGTCACCGGAACGATTACAAGCATTGCAAATGAGACTTATGGCAACTGCTATGTAACTGACGGCACATCAGAATTGTATGTTTACGGAGTATATCCTGGCGTATATCCTGGTCTGAATGCAATTGGAGATACAAGGAAAAACTTTATGGCAACAGCCGGAATCGAGATCGGAGACGTGATTTCCGTTATCGGATATAAAGCCACCTACAATGGAGTCATTGAACTCTGCGGAGGAATCTATGTTTCTCACGAGAAAGGTGTCGCACCGGAACCGGAGCCAGAACCGGAACCGGAGCCAACTTCCGAATATTCAATCAATTTTGCATATACCCTCGGTTCAAACGCTTATGATGATGGAGTAGCCACAATCAACGGTGAAGAAAATGTCAAAGTGCTGAAAATCGGAACATCAAGCAAGGTGGGCACGATCGACTTCACTGTTCCTGCCGGTACAAAGAGCGTATCATTCTATGCCGTTGCCTGGAACAATGCAGCCACTACATTGACTTTCTCTATAGGAGGAAGCGTGGTTGCCGAGCAGGAGATTGCAGCCAACACAGGTGCTACAGGTAACTCTCCATATACTATTTCAGTTGCAGAGAGTGATAAATACACTCTTGATTGTAGCGCACTCACTGGCAAGAGCGTGATTACAGTTTCAACAAAGGAAGGAGCCAAGACAAGGGCTATCCTCTTTGGTATCAAATAGATATCTCGACTACGGACTTCGTCCTTCGCTCGATATGACAGAAGGCTTATCGAACGATCGCCTCTGTCCTTTCGAGCGAGCTTGGCGACCGCCTCTGTCCTTTCGAGCGAGCTTGGCGA
>JBJEBO010000260.1:0-9983 GCA_051870155.1 Candidatus Cryptobacteroides sp. | reverse complement strand
TTTCGAGCGAGCTTGGCGAGTCGAGAAATCTAATATAAAAAAAGAGACCGACCCCAATGAAGGGCCGGTCTCTTTTTGGTTATCTCTCCTTCGCTCAGTCGAGATTTACGGACCTGTTACCACCAGCCGGGACCGTGCCCCGGACCGCCGTTTCCGCCGCCGGGACCGCTGTTACCTTGACCGACCGTGGTAGTGAGGGACGACGATGTGAAGGATCCGAGCTGGGTGCCTCCGGAATATGTCCCGTCAAAGAATAGACCGTTCCAATTTTCTGTATTGTCCGTTACCGTGCCTCCGGAATAAACATTATAGCTTGCTCCCGACTTGATATCTGCCGAGCTGAAGAACACACTTGCCGAGTTCATAGTTTGAGGCATTTTATACATAAGTATAGGATTGTTGTCACTGTCGCATATTACGAAGAATTCTCCGTTTGTTGCCTTGACACCGTTATATACCACAGAGCGTTGCGTGCTGGATGAAGATGTTGAAAGCGAACTACCTCCCGTTCCGATCAATATGCCGCCTGTCACGATGAAATTCTCATTCTTGTCGCAATCGAAACCTTGTTCCGCTCCGGAGGAACCTGCAGAAATCACTATGCCGCCGTTAATCCACAATTTGCCGTTGGAGTCGATACCGTCGTTGTTGTCTGAGAACGCATAGACGCGGCCTCCATTTATTTCGATGCCCTCAGGGTTGTTGTCGCCCGCATTGATTGCGTCGTCGTAGGCATAGACGAAAATTTCGCCATCGTTGATTGTGATTTTATTTTTGCTCTCAAGACCTTCCGAACCGTCGCTTCTTCCAGTCACTTGGATATTCAGATAGCCGCCGTCGATGACGATATTTCCGTCGGCCTTCACACCCTTTGGAGATGAATCAAGATCCTGTGATGCACTGTAAACGAATTTTCCACCGGATGTGGCAACATCCACAGTACCTCCGCTCATATAGAAATCTCCATCAGCGCTCAGTCCTTTTCCTCCCATTCCCGTGCTCACGCAAAGGATTTCTCCGCCGGTTATGTTGAGATTCCCGTCTGCCTTGATTCCGGAAGGGGAGGAGGTGTCGTTGGATTCTGCGTCATAAGTGGAACCTCCGGAAGTATAGAGTTTCATCGTTCCTCCGCTTATCGTGACATCCGCATCGGAACTTATGCATTTTCCTGCATCTTCGGACGTTTTTGCCCAGAGATACCCTCCGGTTATGGTGACACCATCCGCCTTGATATCGTTCCCCTGTGCGTCATTTATGACCAGAGTAACACCTGGACGGATATATAGTGATGATTTTGCTGTGATTCCGTTCTTGTAGTTGCCGGTGACTTCGAGCGAACCCTTGCCGCTGAATACGATGTTTCCCTTGCAATAGATGCAACCGCTCCTCTTTTCGTCTGAAGCCGTCACACCGTCCGGATAATAAGCCTCGTCTTTTTGCGAAGATGCGTCACTCAATTGATTCTCAGAACTTTCGCTCAGATGAATGAAGGTGGTCTTGGAATTCTGAATATTCAGGGCGATGCTCTTCGCGCTCGTGATGCTCGCACCGTCGAAGGTTATTTTCAGATTCTTCTTGCCATAGACTTTCAGCTGTCCGTCGGATGTAACTCCTTTGACGATAATCTCAACCCCTTCCGTCGAACCGCATTCAAGGGCTATGTCAGCCCCACTCTGGTGAACTGCAATTTCAGAATAAGGGTTGTTCACGCTTGCGTCAGAAGCGTTGAATTCAACGGTGATGGTCTTGTCAAATGTACCTGCCTCCCAATAGACTGAGTCATCGTCTTTGGTGGCATCGGCATCAGAATCCTCCGCTGTTCCGGAGTCATATCCGTTCTCATCCGTGTCGATCGCGGGGGTGGAATTATCCGGATTTCCGTTCACTTCGGTGTTGTCCGGAGGATTGTCGTTATCGTTGTTTTCAACAACAGGCTCGCAGGACGCAAATGCAAGCGCCGCTGCGAGCATAAGAATAAATGGTTTATTCATCTTATATGGAATTTGATGTTTCTAGGGATTCTTCAAAATAATCTGCTGGAACCCTTGAGGCGTTTTCCTAAATCATATCAGCCTCGGGACCGAACGGTTCCGGAAGGGGAGCATATTCAACCGGATGCTTCTCCCTCCATTGCTGATATTTGTCTTCCTTGAGGATTTTTTTGAGCTTTTTCTCGCGTTTCTCTATATACTCATCTGAGAGTCCCGCATCCGGACCTGGCCTGCCGAATTCAGGTCTTTGTCCTTGCGGACCTTCTCCCATTCCGGGACCACCGTGGCCACCCTGTGGACCACCGAATCCGCCTCTGCCACCTTGCGGACCTCCCATTCCCGGGCCACCGAAGCCTCCGCGACCTCCTTCAAAGCTTCCATGCGGTCCACCCATTCCGGGACCACCGAATCCGCCCTGCGGACCTCTTTCTTCGCGCTGTTCAGCAAGTGTCTTTTCTTCGGCGAGAAACAGTTTATACACTTTTTTATACTGCTTTTCAGTGATACCGATTTCTTTCTTCATCCTGTCGGCAGTATTTTTCGCCTTCTCCTCAGGCGAAAGGTTCCTGCGGTGCTGCCCACCGCGTTCTGTCCGTTCTTTTGCATCGCCATTGTGCTTATGCTCAGGCTCTTGGGCATTGAGCGCAGTACAAGTGAGGAGTGCAATGCAAAACGTCGTGATCAATGTGTGGATATTCATAAAGAAAAAATTTTGATTCCATATTTTGACACATCAATCCCGCCGGGGTTTAATTTATATATGTAAAATTTACAATTTGAGATATATTATCATATCGTTTTGCAACGACGGTAAATTTTACGGCGGTAAAATTTACGCGAGTATAGGCAAAATATGCAGAATCCCCGTTTTGTGCTTCAGTGAATTCTCATACTACGCATCTGGGAGGGCATCTCGGGGTGCAGATGAATTTCACGAAGGCTTGATTTGCCTATATCAAAACAAGTCACTATATTTGTTTGCAAACTGCACAACGCCTCGAATATCCAATGGATTATCATTCGCGAAACTTGAGTATAATAAAATAGCAACAATAAGTATAAATTACTCCTATGAAGAAGCATCTGCATATTGTCCTGGCCTCCATAGCGACATTCTTTGCGCTGCCGGCCATCTGTCCCGGACAGCCCCCCGATTATTCCGCTTATATACTCACCCCGAAGGCGCCTGCTACCCCTCGCATCAACGGAGCAAGGGTATATGGACAGAGTCCGGAAGTGGATTTCCTTTTCAAGATTCCCGCAAGCGGAGAACGTCCTATTACATTTTCTGCGGAGGGATTGCCCAAAGGTCTGAAGCTCGATCCAAGCACAGGAATCATCACCGGCAGGGTCGGGAAGGCCGGCACCTACAATGTCACCCTGACGGCGACCAACCGGCTGGGCAGCGATAGCAAACCACTCCGTCTGGAAATAGGGGAGCACAAACTACTCCTTACTCCACCTATGGGCTGGAGCAGCTGGAACTGTTTTGGAAACACCGTAAGCCAGGAAAATGCGGAAGCTATGGCCAGGGCCTTCGTCGAGCTCGGTCTGGACCAGTACGGCTGGACCTATATCAATCTCGATGACGGCTGGCAGTATGACAGGGGAGGAAAGTACAACGCCATAATGCCGAACAGCAAGTTCCCGGATATGATGGGGCTCTCCGACTATATACATTCTCTCGGACTCAAGTTCGGAATCTATTCCGGACCGTGGCTCGGCACATACGCCGGTCATATAGGCGAAAGCAGCGACAATCCGGAGGGTCGCGCCTGGTGGGTTGAGCAGGGTCTGTGCGATGCGCACCACAAGATTGATCGCGACAAGGTCAACCGCGATTCGCTTTGGCGATTCGAGCCGTATCATTTCGAACAGCAGGATGCTATGCAGTGGGCGGAATGGAAGGTGGATTATATGAAATACGACTGGAATCCAAATGACCGTTACAGCCTCGTGGAGATGTACAATGCCCTGCAAAGCGTCAACCGGGACATAGTTTACAGCATTTCCAACTCCGCTCCTCTGACCCTTGCAGCCGACCTTATGGAATATGCGCAGCTTTGGCGCACTACCGGAGACATACGCGACACCTGGAAGAGCGTATCCGACATTGCCTTCAACCGACAGGATGTCTGGGCCGGCTATCGTCGCCCAGGTTCGTGGCCGGATGCGGATATGATGGTGCTGGGCTGTGTCGGCTGGGGAAAATATGAGCATCCGATCAACCCTACCCGCCTGACTCCTGACGAGCAGTACAGCCATATGACGATGTGGTGTATGTTGAGTTCGCCTCTGATTTTAGGCTGTGACCTCACCCGTGCCGATGATTTCCTGATTAGTCTGCTCACCAACGACGAGGTGATTGCTGTAAACCAGGATGAATTGGGCCTCTCGCCGGCAAAGTGTTACGGTGACGGAAGTTATGCGACCTATGTGAAGTGTTTATGTGACGGAGGGGTAGCAGTGGCTATGTTCAATCTCTCTGATCAGCCCAAGACCCTGGGCTTCATTCCTCTCAGTCTCGGTCTGGTGGAGGACCAGGTGGTACGCGATCTGTGGCGTCAGAAGGATGTGGCCACGGTGAAACATTCCGAGCGTTGGGAATGTGAGGTCGCGCCTCACGGAGTACGCTTTCTGAAACTGTCGCCGGGCAGCGTCAATCAGAAGCCGCTGGGAAAGTACAGATAGTGCTCTGATTTGCGGAATTGTGCCTTGGGGCTCATACCCGCAGTTTCAGACCGGCGAACACTGTGTCCGGGCAGAAGGAAAAGAGGGAGGCCATCTCGCCGGACATACAGAAACCACATTCTTTGCACTTGTCCGTGCCGTAGCCTACGCAATAGCCTCTGCTGCCGTCCGGATAGACGAAGTCAGTTACCCAGCAGCGCTTCTTGAACTCATTGTGCTTCATCTTTTTGAGACCGGATACGGAGTTCATTATCGGATAGCCCTGCTTTTTCATTTCAATTACCTTGTCGATGATAGCACGCCTCTTGTCCATATCAATGGAAAGATATTCAGTGCCCTCGAAAGGAGTGTGGAAATTAATTGAAATTGATTCGATTGCAGGATTGTTGCGGGCATATTCAATGGTATTCTCAACATCGGTGTAATTCAATGTATTTACTACCATATTCACACTGAGATGCTTGTGCCCGCATCCGGCGATGTTCTTTTCCAGACGGGCGAACGTTCCTTTGCCCCTGACTTCCTCGTGGAAGGATCCCGTTCCGTCGAGGCTCACCCAAATGGAATCGGCGTGCGAGCCTTTGAACGGCAACTGTGCATTGGTGGTAATGGTGCAGGAGAAAAAGCCTATTTCTTTTGCAAGATCTATGAGATCGTTGATGGTTTTGTCTCCGTCTTTCCAGATTGTCACCTCACCGCCTTCAAAATCCACGAACCGCGACCCTGCATCGTAGGATTTCTGAAGATGTCCCCGCACTTCTTCGAATGTCATATTGTGTGGATGTTCAAGTTCATACACGCTGCAGTGCTTACAGCGCAGATTGCATCTGTCTGAGATGAAAAGAACTGTCTGGAGGGGAGCCCTCCTTCCGAAAAAGCGTGCCCTTATGAACCATTGGGCGAGGTATATTAACTTTCTCATATTTTATAAATACTAACCGACAATAAGGTTTACTATAATAAGGACAGCGCAGAAGAACATCACGATGTTGCGTGCCGTGAGCCAGCGAATCATAAACCAGTCGATTCCGTGCTTCCTGTATGCCTCGAAATCTCCCATCGGGCCCATCCACCATTTAGGCTCGGGTTTCACATCCTCTCCTGCGACGAATCTGCGGAGCGAGTTCCATAACCAGATGCATACCGGGGGAACAATAAGGACCAGGAGGTAGAACGGATTCAGAAGACCCAGTGCAACTCCTGTTATTACAATCAGATACGGCAGGAAATTGAAAACGGCAGAAAGAGCCAGTTGACCTTTTTTCCCGCCCATAAGATGTGCCATTGTCTTTTTGCCCATCTTTTGGTCCGGTGCGGCATCCAACACCGAGTGGGAATAGACTATGTTTGTGACAAGAAGTCCGACACAGACGGACAGGAGTATGATTTTCCATCCTACTACGCCGGTGATGGCGAAATGGACACCGGTCATAAGAAGAGGTCCGAACATAATGAAGATGACAGCCTCACCGAGTCCGTGGAATCCGAGTTTCAACGGTCCTCCGGAATAGGATACTCCCAAAATCAGGGCTGCTGCTATCCACCACAGCGTGTTCCATCCTCTCACCACTGTCACTGCCGCACCGCACACGGCTGCAAGAGCCAAAAATATACCCACCACCTTGAGCAATTCACCAGGAGTGGCTTCTCCGGAAGTCAAGTAGGGATATTTCACCATCCTTCCCCTGAATCCCTCCGTTGCGGCTGCCTGTCTCGCTTCTCCGGACCCTTCCTTGTAGTCGAACCAGTCATCAAGGAGATTTAATCCGAGGTGGAGGAAGGCGATACCGAAAATTGATGCCACCGCAGCCCCCCACGAAAATTCATTTGCGCCGTATGAAAGAGCCACAGCGGTGAATGTCGGCAGAAGGCTTTGAGGCAGAGCCAAAGACCTTGCATTATTTAACCAAAACTTAATTTTCCCCATATTTCAATAAAAAAGTTGTCAAAATTACCGCATATAATTAAAAATGACAAAAATTTATTGTTTATATTTGCAATTTGCACTATTCCAAAAGAACAATATATAACGGAAAAATAAACTTTTAAGACACTGACACTAAATTATGAAACTGAGAAATTTGATTTTTGCGGCTTTGACGATGGTGTTCGCAATTGCCTGTGAAAACAACAAGGAAGACCTCGGATTGCCAAAAATTGACCTTGGCACTGAAGAACTCGTGTTCGATATGGCCGGAGGCGAACAGAATGTAACTTTCGTAGCCACTCGTGACTGGATGGTGGAAAACAATGCTGCGTGGATTGCCGTTTCACCTGCAAGCGGGTCGGCTTCTACAAAGGAACAGACCATATCTGTAACCGTGCTTGAAAACACCAAGATGGATCGTGAGGCCGATGTGGTCATTACCATCGGAATGTCAAGCAGGAGTTTCAAAGTCAAACAGAGCGGTCCTGGCGGATCTGCTGAGGCTCTCATCGTTTATGCAAACGACTTTGACAAGGAGAAGGCTGTGAAGGACGATAGCGGGTGGAAGACTTATCTGGACTCTTTCGATGGCTGGAAGAATGCAACCGGAACTGCAGCTGAAACTGTTACTTATGCATTCAGCGGTATGTCTGCAAGAACTTCTGAAAGCGGACATTCTGCAGGTTCGTATTCAGACTACGAAGGTTCCGGTATGAACTACCTCTGGTTTGGTTCCGGCACTCCTTTCTTTTCAGTGAAGAATATCGTTCTTCCGAATGCTGCAAACTATTTGCTCAGTTTCGGTGCAGAAAGAAATCTCTACCAAGCCGAAGATAATACTTTCAGCACAGAAGAGTTCAAAGTTTGGATCAGCTTGGATGATAAAAAATGGGTTGAACTCAAATATGAATTCCCAGGTGCCGCTCCTAATCGTCGTTGGGATCTTGCCACAAGCAACTTCTCACTTCCTGCAGGCACATCCAAGATAAGCCTCACTTTCCAATGTACACTGGCATCAAGCGTCCTTTTTGATGACCTCAAACTTATGATTGCCGAGACAGCAGGCTCTTCAATCGATTTCTCAAAAGCAGTTGAAAAAGACTTCGGCACAGGCGGAAGCACCGGTGGAGACGAGCCGACCAACATCATTGATGTGACTGTGGCACAGTTCAATGAAAAGCCGGTCAGCACCACTGAATGGTATAGAATCAAAGGAACTGTCGGCGGTCCGATAAATACGACTTATGGAAACTTCGACATCATCGATGAGACAGGAAAAGTCTATGTCTATGGTATTTCAAACTGGAGCGAATTCAAGAGCAAGGTCGCTGAAGGCGGATCAATAGTTGTCGTTGGTCAGCGAGGTGAATATAATGGAAAAATCGAAGTTCTTAAAGGAAAAATCGAAAGTTATGAAGGATCGGGTACAGAAAATCCTGGTGGAGATGAGCCGACCAACATCATTGATGTGACTGTGGCACAGTTCAATGAAAAGCCGGTCAGCACCACTGAATGGTATAGAATCAAAGGAACTGTCGGCGGTCCGATAAATACGACTTATGGAAACTTCGACATCATCGATGAGACAGGAAAAGTCTATGTCTATGGTATTTCAAACTGGAGCGAATTCAAGAGCAAGGTCGTAGAAGGTGGTTCGATTGTAGTCGTTGGTAATAGAGGTGAGTACAACGGAAAAATCGAAGTTCTTAAAGGATATATCGAGAGCTATGACGGACAGGGCGCTGAGAACCCGGGCGGCGGAGACGATCCTGTTGAAGAAACAGGGGAGTATGATCCTCAGGGAATTACGTGGACTCTCGGCGCAAATGCTTATGACAATACTTCTGGTGGAAACGCAATCCAAACCGCTGTCGTCAATGGAGTCAAGGTGAATAATCTCCTCAAACTCGGAGCCGGTTCAAAAGTGGGAGATGCTACAATTCACATCCCGGCCGGAACTGCGAAGGTTAGCTTCTATGCTATGTCCTGGACTAAAACGACTGCACAGGTAAAAATCACAATGGGAGGAAACTCAATGACTATCAATCCTCCTGCAAATGCAGGAGCAACCGGAAACCCTCCTTACACCATCACTCTTGCTGAGGATAAATCTGATTATTTCGAGATTGATGTACCTGTTTCAGATGCTGTTGATGTTAAGGTGGAAACAGTGGATATAGGTGCACCGAGGGTGATTTTCATCGGTTTGAAAGCAATAGCAAGATAAGAAGATGAAGATGTCAAAAAATAGTATTTATATGGTGGCGGCTGTCCTTGTGACTGCCGCTGCCACTCTTTTCAAATCCTGTGGAATAACTGTTCCGAAAGAAGACAAGGCAGAGGTCTCCATAGCGGCTTCTGAAGTTGGCAGTGAAGCTGGACAGATGTTCGTGAGCGTGAAAAGCCAGTCGGCTTGGACACTTTCCCTTGAAACCGACTCAGCCGATTCATGGGCAAATCTGAGCACGACAAGCGGAACGGGAGATAAAGCCAATGTTGTCCTTTCTTATACTGAAAACACTACCGGGGATTCACGTACACTCACAATTGTTCTCAAATCAGGGACTTCTGAATCTTCTTGCAGCCTTGTGCAGGCTTCCTCAGGTGAAAAACCCGGACCGGATCCTGTGCCGGGACAGCCTGAATTAGCCAAGGTGAAATGGCTTGAAATGCCGGCTCTGGACAATCCGAACCTCAAATATTACAGCCACAATTTCACGATGGACTCCAAGACTTATCGCAACTATTCCTTCGGATTCAGCAGCAAGGACGGAGTTGCATATTGGGTGGCCTATCCATTGTGCAAATTCTATACGGTAAAAAATGTACAGAGAACAAACGCCTGGGCTTTGGATCCGCTTCTCGGAGATGATTCTCCGGCTCCGTTTGGAGGTTATGCAGAGGAATTGGCGAGGGGACACCAGCTTCCATCCGCCGACCGTCTTTGCTGCAAGGAAGCCAATGAGCAGACATTTTACGGCTCAAATATGACGCCTCAGCTTAATGAACACAATGAGGGAATCTGGGCCAACCTTGAAGAGAGTGTCCGCACCTGGGCCAATACATCAGACACCACATACGTTGTAACAGGCTGTATAGTTGAGAGTTGCAAAAGGATAACGACGGATTCCAACGGAAGGGATCTTTCTGTTCCTGTGGCATATTACAAGGCCATATTGAGATACCACAAGTCATCGACAATCGCCCAGTGGGCTGCGGCTGGCTTCTATCTTGAACACAAGGACTATGGTAAAATCGGAATATCCAAGGAACACTCGATGTCAATCGATGAGTTGGAGAAGATTACAGGAATCGATTTCTTTGTGAATCTTCCTGAGAAAGTTGGTGCGGAAGCTGCCGCCCAGATTGAGGAG
>JBJEBO010000259.1:0-2539 GCA_051870155.1 Candidatus Cryptobacteroides sp. | reverse complement strand
GACAATAATCCGCAAATTTTGCGGTTAATTGACCGCAAAATCCCTCCCCCCTCATTGCCAGGTGACGGAGGTAAAGAAGCCGTTGAAGTCGTAATCGGTCAATTTGCCATTGAGCCACAGGGCGGGGCGGTTGTTCTCGAGAACATCGGTCAGGGCAATGCAGCAGTTTTCGCCACAGGAGGCAAGACAGGACTCATAAATGATGTCATAACCTTCCGGTAGAGTGGCATTTTCCTCATCTCCTAATAAGACAGAGAGTTGCGGGACATGGGCGCCAAGACTGTCCGACACACACCACAACCCGTTTACAGACATCGAGGCCGCCTTAACCTTCACTCCACTCAGTCTCCGGACGACACCATCCTCCCAAATCGCAGTCTCATAACCAATATCACCGATAAAACGGACGATTGCCCCGACATTTCCCTCACCAACAACCAAACGAGCATCAGAGATTCTCATCCCTCGGCTACAAGGAACCAGGAAAGAAGAGTCCCCTACCCTCAACTTGACAGCAGAATTGGAAGATGAAGCTGAGACCACGCACTGCTCCCCACCTGCAAGCATAAAATCATAGACCACCTGTCCGTCAACCTGGCCGAGAGGCATCTGCTCCCCACCGACATAATAAAAACAATTTCCAATGTAAACCTCACCGGCAGTTTGCTTTTCAATGACACGAAAATATGCCTTACCGCAATCCTCAAACATTCCTTGCATAGGGCTGCCCTTGCCACTCCTGCACACTGACTCTCCATTCTCCCGATAGGTCCATCCTCCACCTTCACGGGGACAAGACAGAGTATGGACTGTGTCACCGATAGACCTGAAACCGTATATATATTCCCGTCCCGGAATACGGAACAACTCTTCATTTCCACAGACAATAACTGTCTCATCACCAGACACATAATCCAAATAGAGCCTACCCCCGGCACAACGGTGCATATCGGGATCCGCCGTCATTCCCTCCTGCGGTCTGATAGTAATTTCCTCCACCCTCACCCCGTTCTTCATCAGAAAAACCTTACATTCCACGTCTGAACCAAAGGAATCTTTCCAGGCATAACCCGGCGGATATTCAATTCCTGTCACATACAGGGACTTCCCATCCTGAGTCGCATCTCCGGAAGAAACGTCATTCCCATTCCACGACGGATTACCGGGCACCACCCCACCATAAGACCACAACTCCCGCGGCATACAACCAGACATCGCCAGCGCCATTGCCACCGCCATAAATCCCAAAATCTTACCCACGTTTTTCATACGATCATAAATTTTATGTTCGGTTTCCTACCAAATATTTTTCTCAAAGGAACTGACAAAAAATGGAAATCCCGGAATCGTCTGCCGACCATTCCGGGATTTCGCCACAATTTTCTGTTTTTATATGTTTTTTCTTTTATTTAACAATCTTAAGGGTACCGCCACGAACGAGGTCAGAATGTGAAACCCTGAAAGAAGGAAGTTTCCTGCCACCAAGTTCGATTGAAGTAATCTTGTTTTGAGACGAAGCCGGTTCCCTTACTATGGTGAGCTGGGAATTGCCGCCACAAAGATCCGGATCAAGGGTAATCTCCACCTTGTCGAAACGCGGAAGAGTGAGTGTATAAGAAGGATCTCCCGGGCAGTCGGGATAGAATCCCATCATTGAGAATACAGCCCAGGCAGACATTGTTCCTGTGTCATCATTCCCCGGAATGCCGTCAGGACGGTCTGCATAATGCTTATCAAGTATCTCATTGATAATCTTCTGCGTCCTCCATTCCTCACCTTTGAAATAACTGAAAAGATATGGATAGGCAATGTCCGGCTCATTTGCAGGATCATACAGCCCCTCATCAAAGACCTTCTGCAAAGTGGCGACGAATTTCTTCTTGCCTCCCATAAGTTTAGCAAGTCCTGCCACATCGTGAGGGACATAGAAAGTATAATTCCAGGCGCTCCCCTCGTGGAATCCCGGTACCGGCTCGAAATTCTCCCCTTGACGCGGATCAAAAGGTGAATAGAACACCCCTTCGGCATCGAGAGGACGGAAAGTACCGAATTCCTTGCTATAATAATGCTTGTATCCAAGTGACCTTTCACGGAACAGACGTGCATCCTCAACCTTGCCCAAATCAGCGGCAAGAAGAGACAGGGCGTTGTCCGCCACATAATATTCAAGAGCGTGAGAAACGGAATTATCACCTGAAAGATCGGCTGCATACATCCCGTAAGGGACATATCCTTTCTCTATATATGGGTCTATGTCCGGACGCATCTTGTTCAAGTCTCCAGGCATAGTGGCAGACTTGACAAAAGCCTGATAAGCTGCCTCTATATCAAAGTCTTTCAAGCCTTTGAGCCAAGTGTCGGCAATCACCGGAATGGCAGGGTCTCCCTCCATAGTGAAGGTCTCCCTTCCGAAGAGCTCCCATTTAGGCATCCAGCCCCATTCCTTGCTGATATCCACCATAGAACGGACCATATCAATCTGCCTCTCAGGATAAACCAAAGTCATGAGCTGGTGGAGGTTGCGGTATGTATCCCACAG
>JBJEBO010000258.1:0-2549 GCA_051870155.1 Candidatus Cryptobacteroides sp. | reverse complement strand
TTCCCTACAGGAATCGGAATGGCATCGACCTGGTCTGAGGAGACAATTGAAAATGCAGGAAGGGCGGCGGCATCCGAATTGAGGGCCCAGGGCGGTCACATCGGTTATGGTCCGGTGCTCGACCTTGCAAGGGAACCGCGTTGGTCAAGGGTGGAAGAGACCTTTGGAGAGGATGTATATCTGACATCCAGAATGGCTGCCGGAATGCTCAAAGGCACGAGCATCAAGCACAACGGAACTGACAAGGGTATAATCTCAACCTTGAAGCATTTCATTGCATACGGAATCCCGGAAGGAGGACACAATGGCAATCCTTCATCAGTCGGCGAAAGGGATTTGAAGGAAAATTTCCTGCCGGCGTTCAAGGCAGCTGTGGATGAAGGAGCCTTGTCGGTAATGACTTCATATAATGCAATCGATGGAGTACCGAGCACAGCTAACGCCAAGTTGCTCAGAGGTTTACTGAAAGAGGAATGGGGATTTGAAGGATTCATTGTGTCCGACCTCGAAAGCATAGACGGTCTATACGGAAGTCACAGGATTGCAGCAGACAAGGCTGATGCCGGAAGAATGGCTCTCGAAGCCGGAACGGATGTGGATCTCGGAGCGAATTGCTACAGTCTCCTTGCAGAGGATGTCCGCAGCGGCAAAATAAGTGAAAAATTGCTTGATGAAGCAGCAGGAAGGGTGCTCAAATTGAAATTCGAACTTGGTCTGTTTGATAACCCATATATAGATGAGAACGAGGCCGCTGCCACGGCAAGAAACCAACAGAATACAGAGGTGGCCCTGAGGGCGGCACGCGAAAGCATTGTGCTGCTCGAAAACAACGGCATTCTCCCTCTATCAAAAAATGCTAAAGTGGCAGTGATAGGTCCAAACGCGGACAATATGTACAACCAGTTGGGTGACTACACTGCACCACAACCGGAGGAAAACATCTGTACAGTACTTGAAGGCATCCGTGAAAAAATCGGAGAAAACTCAGTAATATATGCAAAGGGTTGTGCCATAAGGGATATGGCAAACTCAGACATAGCAGCCGCAGTCCGCGCGGCAAAATCAGCCGATGTGGCTGTGGTTGTCGTGGGAGGTTCAAGTGCAAGAGATTTCAAGACCAAATACATCGATACTGGAGCGGCTGTTGTTGATAAGGAGGCAGTCAGCGATATGGAGTGCGGCGAAGGATTCGACAGATCCACGCTCAATCTTCTCGGCAGGCAGGAAGAGTTGTTGAAAGCGATAGCTGCCACAGGCAAGCCAATGGTTGTGGTATATATAGAAGGAAGGCCTCTTGACAAGAGATTTGCAAAGGAAAATGCCGATGCCTTGCTCACAGCCTGGTACCCCGGACAGGAAGGCGGAAGGGCAGTCGCCGGTGTGCTTTTCGGAGATTACAGCCCTGCAGGCAGACTTCCGGTGTCCGTTCCAAGGGAAGTTGGCCAGCTTCCGGTTTATTATAACAGGAAATTCCCGGCAGGTCACGACTATGTGGAAATGCCGTCAGCGCCTCTCTATCCTTTCGGTTACGGCCTGAGTTACACCGAGTTCCATTATTCCGACCTCAAAGCTGTTCCAGACGGGAAAGGCAATGTGAAGGTCAGTCTTACAGTGGAGAATATAGGAAAGGTCGATTCTGACGAGGTAGTTCAGATTTATGTCACCGACCTCAAGGCATCGACAGTAAGACCGATGAAACAACTCAGAGGATTCAAAAGGATATTCATAGAAAAAGGCGGGAAGACTGAAGTGGAAATCACCCTCGACTCCGATGCATTCTCCCTTTATAATGCCGATATGCGCAAGGTAACCGAACCGGGAGACTTCCTTATCGCCGCCGGCGCATCATCTGATGACATCCGTCTTGAAACCACCTGTCATCTCGACCAAGCGAAGCGCGTGGGGAGATATTAAAATGAACATTACCCAATAACTATATGAAACTAAAATACATATCAATAATCGCCATCCTTGCAGCAGTCGCAGGATGTGCCCGGGAAACAGGAACCGATTACTCGGCAAAAGTCAATCCGTTTGCCGGGACCGGCGGACACGGACACGTGTTCGTGGGAGCAAATGTTCCATACGGTATGGTTCAGCTCGGTCCTCAACAGATCAAAGATGCGTGGGACTGGTGCTCAGGCTACCATTATTCAGACACCCTTGTCATAGGCTTTGGTCACACCCATCTCTCCGGAACCGGAATCGGCGACCTCGGAGACATCGTGTTCCTTCCATACAATCCGAACGGCAAAGTGTTGACCAACACCACCTTCATTCCACACAAAGGATGCGACGTCAATCATATATACGCCCATCTCGACCATTCTTTGGAGACACTTGCCCCAGGTTTCTACTCAGTCAAACTTCCTGATTATGGGGTGGAAGTGAGTCTGACAGCAACCGAAAGGGCTGGATTTCACAAATATGTATTCACCTCTGACGAATCTGCAATCCTTGTGGACCTTTGCAGCGGAATAAATTGGGATGATGTGACCGATTATGGTCTTGACATAGTTTCCGACACTGCTATCGAAGGATTCAGAAGA
>JBJEBO010000257.1:0-2561 GCA_051870155.1 Candidatus Cryptobacteroides sp. | reverse complement strand
TGTATGCGATGTTACAAACGAGGACCAGGTAAACGAGATGGTTGCCAAGATTGAGGCTGAAGTAGGTCCTATCAACATCCTCGTGAACAACGCCGGCATTATCAAACGCATACCTATGTGCGAAATGAAGGCTGCTGAATTCCGTCAGGTTATAGATATTGACCTCAACGGTCCGTTCATCGTTTCCAAAGCTGTCATCCCTACAATGATCAAAATGGGTGGCGGAAAAATCATCAACATCTGCTCTATGATGTCTGAACTCGGTCGTGAAACAGTATCTGCTTATGCAGCCGCCAAAGGTGGTCTCAAGATGCTCACCCGCAACATTGCTTCAGAATATGGCGAATACAACATCCAGTGCAACGGTATCGGCCCTGGCTACATTGCAACTCCTCAGACCGCACCTCTTCGTGAGCGTCAGGCAGACGGCAGCCGCCATCCGTTCGACTCATTCATCGTAGCAAAAACCCCTGCTGCACGCTGGGGTACTCCTGAAGACCTTATGGGACCGGCTGTATTCCTTGCTTCAGATGCTTCAAACTTCGTGAACGGACACATCCTCTATGTTGACGGTGGTATCCTCGCATATATCGGAAAACAGCCTCAATAGCATCTGAATATGAGACGTATTCTCAATATTTTGGCAGCGGCTTCGGCTGCTGCCATTTTGGTTTCCTGCACATCAGGTGCCATAAAAGTCCGAATCACGAATGATTCAGAACTTTCACGTACCGCAGAGACAATCGAGCTTTCTTTTGACGCACTGGTAAAATCCTGCCCTGAACTCAATGCCAAAAACGTTGTTGTCACAGACAATTCAGGAAAACAGATTCCATCTCAGGTTTTCTGCGCCCCGGACAAAGAACCCGTGCTCCTGTTCCAGGCAGATGTTCCTTCTGGCAAAAGCCTTACTTACAGAATTTCTGTCGGAGAAAGGGAGGATTACCCTATCCGCGCTTACAGCCGCTATGTTCCAGAAAGACTCGACGACTATGCCTGGGAAAACGACCTTGTGGTCGGTCGTCTCTACGGTCCGGCCCTTGAAGCGCCTCGCACCTGTGGCTACGATATCTGGCTCAAATGCACCGACCGTCTCATCATTGACGAGTGGTTCAGAAAGATGGACTTTCACCGTAACCACGGAGACGGCCTGGACTGCTATCTGGTGGGCAAAACCCTTGGCGGTGGCGCATTCGTGCCGGCAATAGGAGGACACCTCTGTATCGGTGACAATTACGCTACACAGGAACACATCTGTGACGGTCCTATACGCACAAGTGCAAGATTTACAAACGAGACCGTGGACATCGAAGGCACTCCTGTAACCATAATCAGGGAGATGAGCCTCGACGCAGGTTCAAGATTCGTTAAATGGGTTACCGTATTCGAAGCTCCGACAGCTGAGATTCCTGCTGCCCTCGGCGCTATAATGCATTCTGTCATAGCAAGGGAGGACGGAGCCAACTATATATCTTTCACAGAGTTGGCATCAGATTCCAGGGACTCCGCAAGCGATGGAAACATTTCCATAGGACTCGTTATGTCTCCAGATGCTAAAATTACTGGAACTGGAGATATGGACGGACACGCAGTCATTCTTGCCACAGTACCTACAGGCGAAGAAACCACGACCTGGATTGGTTCCGGTTGGAGTCTTGGTGGCGTGGCAACTCCTGAAGACTGGGCAGCTGAAGTGAAGAATTTCGCATATTCAATCGCGAATCCTCTCAAAGTGGAGATTCTCTGAAATTTTTACGATTTATAGGATTGAATGTAGAGTATGTCAGATAAGTTTGGTATTTTTGCAGCCAATTTTGAAATCGCGTGAGATGTATAGAGAAAACGATTTTTCAAGGCTGGAGATAAAACTGCCGAATTGTCTGGACAACTATAAATATTTCAGATCTCTGCTTGACCCTCGCACAAAGATGCTCGTGCTTGTGAAAGCCAATGCATACGGTCACGGAGCAGTAGAGTTTGCATCAATAATGGAAAAGGCGGGTGCGGACTATCTTGCTGTGGCATACCCTGTTGAAGGAATGGAACTCAGGGAGGCAGGGATTAAGTCACCAATCCTTGTCCTGACTTCAGGCACTGATTTTTTCGATGAGATAATCGACAACAATCTTGAGCCGAGCATACCGAATATGTACACCCTTCTTGCGTTCTGCGCAGTCATAGGCAGACGCGGACTTAAACGCTACCCTATCCATATAAAATTGGACACCGGAATGCACCGCCTCGGATTTATGACAAACGAATTGAAAGAACTGACTGACTTTCTTGCGTCTTATGACTATGTGAAAGTGCAGTCGGTTTTTTCGCATCTTGCCGCAAGCGAAGATCCGTCCAATGACGCCTTCACAGCAGGCCAGGCTGAGATGTTCAAGAAAAACGCCGACTTTATTACGGAAAGGCTCGGTTACAAGCCAATGTATCATATCCTCAACTCAGCAGGAATCGACAGATTTCCTCAATCGCAATTCGATATGGCACGCCTCGGCATCGGCATATATGGCATCAGCGCTATCCCCGGAAGGAAACTCTCAGCCGTCGCATCG
>JBJEBO010000256.1:0-2563 GCA_051870155.1 Candidatus Cryptobacteroides sp. | reverse complement strand
CGTTTGTACATAATTGCTCCTGTTTCAGAGGCAAATATACAAAACTTTCCTAATCTATAGGCAATATTCACAAAATAATTGCCAATTATATAGGCACAATAGGGATAATATTTGCCCAGATGATAATCAACGTAAGTTGTTGAACTATAAGAAAGGTGGGTAGAAACCTGACGGCAGGCGTGGGCAACTCGAAACAAGCAGGTATATCAGGCTCAAACGTAAACATCTAAGTGATATCGTCCAATTTGACTAACTTGTGGGCCAGGGCGTAGATTACGAAGCCGGTAGAAGTATGAAGACCCAGTTTTGCAGAAATGTTGCGACGATGTGTCGCGACAGTGTTAACCGAAATATAAAGTGTCTCTGCTATTTCCTTGTTGCTCAATCCTTTGGCAACGCATCTGAGAATGTCCTTCTCCCTGTCGCTCAACTGTGGCAGGGATTCATTGCCAGTAATGGACTCCCTGTAGTTCACGCCATCGGAGCATTTTAGTCTGGATTCCGCTTCCTTAACGGCGGGGATGAAGATTTCGTCCTCTATCTGGCAGTGGAGATTCATATCCTCCTCTGTGTTTATGATTTCGAGGAGCACGTTGCTGAGTAACCAACTATTGTTCTGGGGACAGTAACGGATGATTATGTCCTTGAGTTCCTTAACCTTGGCATTGATGGAAGGGTGCTTTCCGCAGAAATCGTCAATGCTGAAGGTCCGGCACAGCATCCCGTGGAGGATGCCGTCCACGTATGAGAATAGCACCTTATCCTCCATCTCCATATGGTCCTGCACCTGGGCCACATATTCGTCAAAAAACTTCAATATCAACATTGCAATCTCGTCATTTCCATTGCAGTTTATGGACTCGATGAGCCTCCTGCGTATGCTTGGCAGCAGAAAATTGAGATAATACTCGTGGGAATGCTTCAGATAGCCGGTCAGGGAAGTCAGAGATATTTCATTCGCCGAGTAGGAGTATCCCGAACAGAAATTGGCCACCGTGAGGAATGTGGACACATCCACTCCATTCTTCAGGCACACATCCCGAACATTTTGCTCGCCGAAGCCAAGAGGAATGCCGAAACGGCTCATTACCATTATCAAGGAATGATTGTCTTTCACAAGGTCACGCATTCTTGCGGTCGGGGAGTATCTTTTTTCGTCAGGCATTTTTGGTGTTCTTATTGCTTGATTTTATACTGCAAATATACAACATTGACAGCCCTGAACCAATACTTGAATAGTGTGAATATACGTGGAAAAGCGATGAATATTTTACCTGGATCCGAGTATTATGGACAATAACAGAATCCCAGCTCCGACCTTAATTATTCAGTTACTTTTCATTCCGCGATTCTTCCTGATTGTCATATATGCCTCGTTAATCTTCTTGAATTTTTCTTCAGCAGATTTCTGAATTTCTACGCTGGCTGTAGCGTATCTGTCCGGATGGTATTTCTTTGCAAGTTGTTTATATGCGAATTTTATGTCGCTGTCAGTGGCATCGGCAGTAATCCCGAGGGTGTTGTAAGCAGCGGAAACTGTGGATGCTGACCCCGTGAAGGTGCCATTGCCGTAGTCATTGTTCCACTGATACCATTCGCTCCAGTCTGTTCTTCTCTGCCTTTGGTCGGAGTCAAAACGGAAACTACGCCTGAATGCATTGATAAGCAAGTTCAGGATGATTATCTGAGTTATTATAGAAATAATAAAGAACATAGAGCTTTATTTGAGTAGTAAAACAATGAATAAGATGAAGGGGAGTGCCCAAAGAACGGAATATAGCACTTTCTGCCAAGTTTTCATCGATGCCCACATACATCTGAATTGAGCTCCGGCTACAGCCATTCGTGCTTGCATCCGTTCCTTCCAGAGTTGGAATTTTCCTATTCCAACCCCATTCTTGACCTTGCCGCCTTGCTTTTTCCCTTTAACCTTTACTGTGACGGAATCCGGGACCTGCACCCTTTGAACAGAATCTCCGTCATCGATAACCAGTACCAGTGAATCGGGCAATGAACTTGTCCAACTTACATTTACGCTTTCTCCTTTTTTGACAGATGACCTATCAGCTGTCAGTGTGATTGATGTTGCCATTCTTTTTTTGATTCGTTCGCGGCCATTCTGCAATTATTGTGCAAATCGAATCCAAGAATGTCAAAATGTCCTTTTTGGTGCAAAAAAGCTGCGATTTTTTCACCGTTTTGGGCTTCGTGGCAATTTGGTGCAAAAATACCGCGATTTTTTCACCGTTTTGGTGGCGCGTGGCTATGTGGGGGGATTTGCTCGCTTCGTTCGCACATCTTATGCCTGGGATTTGCTCGCTTCGTTCGCACATCCCTTGCCCTGCGCCACGGGCGATCTTACAAGCACATTCGCTCGCGCCTGCGGCGCTTGCGGTGTTTTTTTGTCAAAGCTCTTACGTGAGCGAGCTCACGACGGGCTTTGACAAAAAAACGCCCGGCATCTTCGATGCCGAGCGAATGTGCTTGTGATCCGGTTGGGATTCGAGAAATTACAATGAAATACAAAGGAATACAGCATTTTACTGCTTTGATTTACTTTCTA
>JBJEBO010000255.1:0-2567 GCA_051870155.1 Candidatus Cryptobacteroides sp. | reverse complement strand
GGCAATACCAAGCCTGAGACACGCTTGCAGCTCAGCGCAAAGGCTTATACCCATACGGCTGAATACGATATGATGATAGCCACATATATGAGGAAGGCTGCCGGCTTGAATGAGAAGCTCTTCCTTGAATATGACTTGAAGCAGAGTCTCCGCTATGGCGAGAATCCTCATCAGAACGCCAAGTTCTATTCCGCTATGGAACCGGTCTCATACTCTCTTGCAACTGCTGTTCAGCTCAATGGTAAGGAGTTGTCATACAACAATATTCAAGATGCAAATGCTGCCCTTGACATTGTTCGCGAATTTGATGAACCGTTCTGTGTGGGACTCAAGCATATGAATCCGTGCGGAGCAGCAACCGGAAAAGATGTTGCCGAGGCGTGGGCAAAAGCATATCAGGCAGATACTGTCAGCATATTCGGGGGAATCGTAGCCGTGAACAGGGAAATCGACAAAGCAACGGCTGAAGCGATGAAACCAATCTTCCTTGAAATCATTATGGCTCCATCATTCAGCGAAGAGGCTCTTCAGGTACTTTGCACCAAGAAAAATCTCCGTCTTCTCCAAGTGGATATGTCCAAGAGCGAAAAATCCCAGATGCAGTATGTCAGTATGAACGGTGGCTTGCTTGCTCAGGAAAAAGACCTTGTGACAAAGACTCTTAAGGATTCTATGTGCGTGACTGCTGCCCATCCGTCTGCTTCCGAACTTGACGACCTCAATTTCGCCTGGAAGATTGTAAAGCACGTGAAGTCAAATGCGATCGTTGTTGTGCGTAATTGCCAGACCCTCGGTGTCGGTGCAGGTCAGATGAACAGAATCGGTTCTGCAGCCATTGCCCTTGAGCAGGCAAAGGCTGCTTATGAAGCATCAGAATGTAAATCAGTATGCGAAGCCGGTCTCGTGCTCGCTTCCGATGGATTCTTCCCATTCGATGACTGCGTTACCAAGGCATCTGAATACGGTGTAAGGGCTATCGTTCAGCCTGGAGGAAGCGTCCGTGATGAAGAGTCTATACGCAAGGCTGATGAATGTGGCATTTCAATGCTCTTCACAGGAATGCGTCATTTCAAACATTGACCTATTAAATACTTTTTTTCAAATTACGAAATAGATGCTCAGGCGCTTTCTACGGATTGCGCCTGAGTTTTTCTATATATCTGTCTATCTTCCTCAATTCTTTCGGAATGTCAATCGCCTGAGGACAATGGCTCATACATTGTCCGCATCCAATGCAATGCGACGCCTGCCTGTCCCTTTCCACTTCCCTGGCATACGATATGAGATATGCCCTTCTTGCCTTCTTATAATGCTCGGATTCGATACTTGGCTCAATTTCGTCCTCCCTCAGACATTTGTTGTAGTGCAGAAGGATTGACGGAATGTCAATTCCATAAGGGCAAGGCATACAATATTGACAATTGTTGCAAGGAATCTGAGGATAATCCTGCATAATGACAGCAGTTTCTTCAAGAAAATCCAAGTCGCTTGCCGTAAGGGGAACAAGAGGAGAATAGGTCTTCAGGTTGTCCTGGAGATGTTCCATATATGTCATACCGCTCAGAACGCACAGTATTCCAGGATGGGTTCCTGCAAATCTGAAAGCCCAGGATGCCGCACTGGAAGACGGATCCCTTGACACGAGCCTGTCGTAGATGTTGTCCGGGAGTTTTGCCAGTCTTCCTCCGAGCAGAGGCTCCATCACGATTACAGGTATTCCTCTCTTTTCAAGCTCATTGTAAAGGTATTCCGCATTAGTGTTTCTCTTTCCGGCGTGCCTCCAATCAAGATAGTTCAATTGTATTTGGACGAAATCCCACTTTATGCTGTCGTGAAGTTCCATCAAGCTGTCAAAACATTCTTTGTCTCCGTGGAAAGAAAAACCGAGATTGCGAATCTTTCCTTTCTTTCTTTCTTCCATTAGGAAGTCAAGCATTCCGTTTTCCACATATCTCCTGCGGAAATTTTCCATCCCTCCTCCTCCGATTGAGTGCAGAAGATAATAGTCAATGTAGTCTGTCCTCAGATTTTCGAATGAGGCTTGATACATTTTCATTGCAGTTTCCCTCGACGGGTCTCCGAAATTAGACAGCTTGGTAGCAAGGAAATATGATTCACGGGGATATCTCGACAGCGCTTCTGCCGTGCAACTCTCGCTCATACCCTGGAGATAGACAGGGGCCGTATCGAAATAATTGATTCCGTGACTTATGGCATAGTCCACTAAATTGTTAACTTCATCCTGGTCTATGACGTCTTTCTCATCATCTTTTATCATAGGCCATCTCATACATCCATACCCAAGGATGGAAACCTTGTCGGAATTGCCGGGATTTGTCCTGTATGTCATTCCTCCGTCAGGATGGTTGTCCTTCTTTCCGGATGATGCGCAGCCAGTTACGGATGCAATTGCTGCCGCAGCAGTCCCGCATCCTGCAATTTTCAAAAAATCACGTCTGTTTATATTGTCCATATCAGTAATTTGCTATAGTTGGATTCCTTTGACGGTCTGTTGATATGTTCTTGTATGAAGTGTCAGATAATCCGGTGCACCGAATTTCCTTCTA
>JBJEBO010000254.1:0-2567 GCA_051870155.1 Candidatus Cryptobacteroides sp. | reverse complement strand
GCCAATTTCAGAAATTCGGAGTACGACCTTGCCCTAAACGGTGACGGCAATGCCAAGTTTTATCTCGATGACTTTATTTTCGGGGGCAAAATGACTCCATCCAGCGTATGCAGTACAACTATAGAAGAGAATCTCCCTGTCAGTTTGGTGAATAAGATTTCCGGATTGGCGAATAATCTCATTCTTAATGCTGAAATTGAAAAGAAGAATAATTGTGGAGAGACCCTTGTTCTGCATATTCTCCGCAGTTCCTCGATTGCTATCACGAGTAGTGGGAAGATTTATATCAGGATTGGAGACAACAGTGTCCCTGTGACTTCGTCTGAGGATATCATCAGACTTGCTGCAGACAAGAACAGTTTCAGCTGGGAGGATGCTTTAAGCCCGTATGAATGGCAAAAGGCTGATAAGGGGAAACTTGACAAATTCATTGCGGACATCAAGTCTTCGGATAGGGTTTCAAAATTCGTAAAGGACAAGGAGACCAAGGAGATTCTGGATTATTTCTATCTTACAGATTCCGAATCAGATATGATGACCAATCTTGGGGTTCTTTTCATAGGTCGAAATACCCAGCGAGGAAGGTTGAGCAATGCTCCTATCGTGCAATGCATCAAATATGACGAATATGGAGAGAAGGTGAATAAGTGGGTTTGGGATGACTATCTCTTGAATCCGCAGGAACTGATTGACAATATTTGGGAGACCGTTCCGGAGTGGACGGAGACATACGAGATTTCTGACGGTATGAGAAGGAAGAATGTACCTGCATACGAGGAGGCTGTAATACGTGAGATATTGTGTAATTCTCTAGTCCACAGACCTTATACTATTAGAGGAGACATTTTTATCAATATCTATCCTGATCGAATCGAGGTGGTGAATCCTGGGCAATTGCCTTTGGGAATTACTCCGGAGAACATCCTACACAAGACATATAAGCGCAATGAACACTTTGCGGCTATCTGTTATGTGCTTCATCTGATGGAACGCGAGGGGTCAGGATACGACAAGATGTATGAGCTGCAACTATCGTTAGGTAAATCTGTTCCGCAAGTCATTGAAGGAGATGATTATGTAAAGGCTATTGTTGAAAGGCGAATCAGGAGTGTGGATGCGTTGAAATTGATGCAGGATGTGAAAGAGAGATTTCCATTGAAGCAGAAAGCATTGATTTGCCTTGGTTTCATAGCCCAATACGGACCAGTCAGCGGTTCCGAACTTGTGAATAAACTTGACTTGTCCGGAAGCGATGCGCTCAGGGCTTGGCTGAATCCTCTTCTTGAGAATGGTCTGGTCGAATCGACAGATGACAAAACTCAAGGCAAGAAGTATTATGTCGCAGACAATATCAAGCATCTCACGATGAAAAAGACTGCCAGACAGATGAAACATGACCTAATACGTGATGCAATTCTGCAATATATAGTAGAACATAAGGATGTTTCAATTGCTGAGGTGGCGGAGAGACTTGGAGGGCAGTATTCTTACAAGGTCATTCGGAAAATAGTATTGTCTCTTCTGGAAGAAGGCATCGTTCAACAGTCTGGTAAAGGTCGTTGGACAAGATTCATCTTGGTTGAATAATTTATAAATGCCCTAAAAAATGCGGAATAAAACACATTAGGGAAAATAAAAAGGAAAAATAGAAAAATAGTAATCAACTGTAAATCGGCAATTTATATTTCACATTTCGTTTTAAATGATGAAAAATGGGAAAATAGAAGCCCACGCTGGTATATATGAAGCGTGGGCGTGAGTTGATTGTTTTTGATGTTTTGATTCATCTGTCAGACATTTTCAGCTTTCTTATTTGTTAGGTAAGCATCCGACGAAATGCATATTGTAGCCTGGCGAAAGCCGGGCTACCTTTGCAAAAAATCGAAGCATATGATGACACGAGAAGAAATCGCTGCAATCGATCAGGAATGTGAGGAGCAGCACATCAGCCAACAGGAGTATCTGGAAAAACACGGAATAGCCAAGCATCAGTACTACAGGTGGAAACGCAAGTACCGTGAAGAGGATGAACAGTCATTGGCTCCAGCCGGGTTCGTTCCGATGATGCCCGGGCCGGCTCCGAGCGTTCCTGCACAAAAGTCCAAAGGCAAACAACAGAAATTACAACAGGAACAGGAGAGCTTTCTGACGGTGGAGATCCGCACATCCTGCGGTTCTGCCATGCGCATCCAGGGAAACATGACTGCAGCTCACCTGCGGGAGATAATATCAGCGAGCAATGTTTAGTCTGGACGGAACGGTGAAGTACTGGCTGTACAACAAGCCAGTGGATATGCGCAAGAGCTTCAACGGTCTGAGCGGCATCGTGACCAACGGGATGTGCGCCAACATCAAAGACGGAGACGTGTACATCTTTATGAATGCGAGCCGCAATATGATGAAAATGTTGCGTCAGGAGGAAGGAGGACTTGTCCTGTATTCCATCCGACTGGACATAGGACGCATGAAATCGGCTGTCCAGACCTCCGATGACGAAGTGATCTCCTCCGGGATCTCCTACGAAGAGATGCTCGGGATGGTGCGATCCGCCCTCGACAGTCCGTATG
>JBJEBO010000253.1:0-2570 GCA_051870155.1 Candidatus Cryptobacteroides sp. | reverse complement strand
ATACAGGTGCGTTTCCGGCGGAGACGTGACAGTCATCATTACGGTGAATAATCAGGGCACTGTGACCGGTGCCAAAATCTATGAGCCTGTGTCAGCTGAGGACGAATGCTTGCGCAATTTCGCTATAAGAGCAGCTCGCCTTTCTAAATTTTCCGCAGACCCGAAGGCTCCGACCAACCAGAAAGGCGAAATCGTTTACAGATTCATAGCTCAATAGTCGAAAGTTTCGACAGCTTTTTTCACTGTGTCATCTATATCCAAATACAATTTGTAGAATGCTTCGTCATCCAGTTTGGAATATCTTCCAACCAGAGCATTGACTTGAGGCATCAGATATGGAAGGGTTTCTTTCCACTCAGCCTCTGTTGCAGTCACACCTTTTGAAGCAGCATAAGAACGGAACTGACCGGCAAGATCCACGGAAGAAAGCCAGGTCTGGAGTCTGCCAAAATCATCGATTCCACTGAGTTGGCTGCGATATTTATCGAACATAGACGAAGCGAAACGAAGCTGGAGAGAATTTTTGTTGCACTTGATATAGAATGCCGTAGCCTTGGTTGTATCGACAGGCACAAAAACATCAGGAACAATTCCGCCACCGCCATAAACTGTCCTGCCCATAACAGTATGATATACGACGCTTGTATCTATCTTTACGCTGTCCCTGTCTGTCATCTCACCGTGGGCATAACGTTCATAGATATCATAGGCATAATCCTTTGAATAAGGTTTTTGGATGCATCGTCCTGAAGGAGTATAGAAGCGAGCCACAGTGAGCCTTATTCCTGAACCGTCAGTGAAATTCACAGGTTCCTGGACAAGTCCTTTTCCGAACGACCTTCTTCCCACAATCACTCCCCTGTCGTTGTCCTGGATTGCTCCGGCGAAGATTTCGCTTGATGATGCCGAGCCCTCTCCTATCAGAACCGCGAGATTTATATCCTGGAGACTTCCTCTTCCGTCAGCCTTGAACTCTTCCCTCTTGCGGTGAAGCCCCTCCATATATACTATCATTGAGCCTTTGGGAAGGAATTCATTTGAAAGCAGGAGAGCCTGGTCCAGATAGCCTCCGTTATTGTCTCTGAGGTCCACAATCAGATTCTCCATTCCAAGTCCCAAAAGTTTGTCGGAAGCCTCCTTGAAGTCTTTATAGGTGGTGCGGGAGAATTTGGAAAGACGGATATAACCAGTCCTGTCGTTAATCATAAATGAAGCATCCACACTGTGAACAGGAATCTTGTCCCTGGTGATGTCGAATGGAATCAATGCTCCATCTCTGTTAACCGTGATTTTGACCTTAGTTCCGGAAGGTCCCTTCATAAGGCGAACCATACTGTCCTGCGGAGTTTTCATTCCGGCTATCACCTTCTCATCAACCTTGATTATGCGATCTCCCTGAAGCAGTCCAGCCTTTTCAGACGGACCTCCGGGTATGACACTCAACACTATTGCCGTGTCGTTCGGTACATTGAACTGGATTCCAATGCCTTCGAAATTGCCAGCGAGTTCTGTCTCGGACTCCTCAAGTTCCACTGGAGGAAGATATAGAGAATGCGGGTCAAGTTCCTGAAGGGCTGCAACAACGGCCGCATCTGTCATTTTCTTAATGTCTATTGTATCGACATAGTTCTTCTCAACCTGTTCCAAAATCAGGTTGAGTTTTCTCCAACGGTCATAGTCTCCGTCAAACTTCTTTGTTGACGTATATTTATTGATGACGAGCATCAGCAGTACTCCGATGCAGACTCCAAGAAGCGCGGCCAATGACGCAGTGTTTTTTCCCTTCATATCAATCGACTTTCTCTATTTCAATTCCAGCACGTTTAAGAAGATCTATCCCGTCGGTCAGACGATATTCGTCCTTATATACGACTCTTGAGATGCCCGCCTGGATGATTAATTTAGCACATTCAATGCAAGGGGCGGCCGTAACATAGAGGGTCGCACCCTTGCTACTATTTCCCGACTTGGCTACCTTGGTTATGGCATTTGCCTCGGCGTGAAGGACATACGGCTTTGTCACGCCGTTTTCATCTTCACACTTATTCTCAAAACCGGAAGGGGTTCCGTTGTATCCGTCCGAGATTATCATCCTGTCTTTCACAAGGATAGCCCCGACCTGACGGCGCTTGCAATATGAGTTACGTCCCCATATTACAGCCATATCCATATAACTTTTGTCGAATTTTTCCATAATTAGTTCCTCTGGTAAAGGTATCTCTTTATGCTACGCTTTGGAGTCCTTTCGAAGTCCTCAGGGAGAATTTCTATCTTCTTGACCCTCGCATAATTAGGAAGTTCCTTGTTGGCAAGTTCGAGGGATGCCTCCAAATTCTTGGCGAGCTGGTCTTTGGAAAGACCGTCAATCTCAGCCTGGTGGAAATCAGGATAGATGAGAGCGGTGATTCCTCCGTTGTCCTCGATGGCAAGGGAATCTACAACATAAGGCATATTGTTGACAACGTTTTCGATTTCTTCAGGATAGATATTCTGACCTGAAGGACCGAGAATCATACATTTCGACCTTCCGCGAAGGAATAGATATCCGTCCTCGTCAATCACGCCCATAT
>JBJEBO010000252.1:0-11721 GCA_051870155.1 Candidatus Cryptobacteroides sp. | reverse complement strand
GCTCAAGGCTGGATACCTTTCCTATCATTCCCAGGAGAGTCCTGAAGAAGAGGATATGATCGGCTTCGGAAAAGGGGCTTTGTGGGAGAATCGCAAACGTGCCGGAATGAGTACACCTCCGATTACAGGGAAACCGTCTCTGATGTATTTCCTTGACAGATTGGCTTCCGTGCATCCGGCTCCTTACAATGAGCACATCCTTCTTGTACATAATGTATGCCTTACAGCAGAGGCAGCTGATGCGGTGAAAACTGTTGCCAATAATGTATATTTCGCCGTATGTCCTCTTTCAAACATATTCATACATAATGCTTTGCCTCCGATTCCGCTTATGCGTGAAAAGGGCTTGAAGATTACTGTTGGCACAGATTCCCTGTCCAGCAACGATTGTCTTTCAATGGTGGCGGAACTTGCTTGCCTCCATTCGAATTTCCCGGAAGTCCCAATGTCGGAACTTCTTGTCTGGGCTTGCCGTAATGGAGCAGAGTTCCTTTCTAAAGAAAAAGAACTTGGTACCATTTCAGTTGGCAAGAAGCCTGGCATTGTGAGGTTGGAGAGCCTTGGAAATGATGGTTTTCCTGTTGCAGGAACAGTGTCCGTACGTCTGATATAATATCAATTCTATGTTGCGCTTTGAAGAAACTGTTTTTGGACCGATACATAGCCGAAGGCTCGGTTCATCATTGGGAATCAATCTTTTGCCCCATCAGGGCAAATTGTGCAACTTCGACTGCATATATTGTGAATGTGGATGGAATGCAGACGGCAGAGGAGGGGACAGGACTATGCCTGGGGCTGCTGATGTGGAGAAGGCACTTGAGGTCAAATTGAAGAAATGCCTTGAGGATGGTGTGGCGATAGATTCGATAACATTTTCCGGAAACGGGGAGCCTACTCTAAATCCGGAGTTCCCGGAAATCATAGATGTGACAGTGACCCTTAGGGATAGATACTTTCCAAAGTCCAAGATTTCCGTGCTTTCCAATGCCACGATGATTTCCCGTCCAGAAGTGATCTCTGCTCTGAAGAAGGTGGATAATCCAATATTGAAGATCGACGCACCGACTGATGAAGGAGTCGCTATAATAAACCGTCCTTCAGGACATTACCGTTTATCGGAGGTAGTCGATGCCTTGAAGTCTTTTGATGGAGATTTCATCCTTCAGACTATGTTCCTGCGTGGAGGCGGTTTTGATTCGTCCGATCCTAAGGGATTGGCTGCGTGGATGGAGATAGTCAGACAATTGGCTCCGAGGGAGATTATGGTCTATACCATAGACCGGGAGACCCCGGAATCGGGGCTTTCAAAATTGACTGTTGCTCAGATGGAGACTCTTGTGCAACCGCTTGTTGAAGAGGGCTTCAAAGTTCAGATCAGAGGATAACCAATCACAAAAACGATATTATATGACAGATTTATCAAATATGTATAACCCTTCCGATTTCAATAATCCGGAAGTTTTGAAGGAATGCTTTTCTATGATGGATCTTACATCGCTAAAATCAGATGATACTCCGGCTTCCATACTCAAACTGGTGGAGAAAGTCAATGCCTTTGCAAAAGACTATCCTTCATATCCGATGCCTGCGTCCATCTGCGTTTATCCGAATTTTGCTTCCATTGTGAGAAATAATCTTGCAGACAAGAATGTACACGTGACTGCTGTAGCAGGTTGCTTCCCTACTTCCCAGAGTTTTCCTGAGGTGAAGGTTAGGGAATGTGAACTTGCCGTTCTATCAGGAGCAGATGAGATTGATATAGTGCTTGCACTCAATGCGTTCCTGGCCGGAGATATTGATGCTGCCTCTGAGGAAATCAGACAGATCAGAAAAGCAATTGACGCTGCTGCAGCTTCTCAGGGAAGAGAGGTACATCTCAAGGTAATACTTGAAACCGGACTTCTCAAGACAGAAGAACTGATTACGTCAGCTTCTTTCCTTGCTATGGAAGCTGGAGCGGACTTCATCAAGACTTCCACAGGAAAGGTTGATGTAAACGCTACTCCGTCAGCAGCATATACAATGTGTAAATGTATCGCTGAATATTATGCTGCAACCGGAAGAAAAGTCGGTTTCAAACCTGCAGGCGGAATATCTTCCGCATCAGATGCACTCTGCTATTATTCAATTGTAGCCACAGTCCTTGGAAAGGAATGGCTCAATAAGGACCTGTTCAGGTTCGGTGTAAGCAGGATGGCAAACAACATTATTTCAGAGATTGAACAAACAAAGATTTCCTATTTTTAGGAAACGGATAATTTAGGTTTTGATTCGGGGTCGTAATAGAAAAAACGCCCTTCGAGTCACTTCTATTGAGGATTTTTATTATGGCGGCGGACAAGTCTTAGGACTGTCTGCCGTCTTTTTTGTGCGATTTTGCACCTTATTTTCTGCGTAGTTTAAAATTTTTTCGGCCATAGACGCGCTTCAGATGCCATTTTTCGATATTTATCCGTTTCCAATTAGTGAACACGGATAAGCTTCCATACTTTTGCTCCACGATAAAAACTAAGAAACTATGAAAAGGAAGATTAAACTGTTTGCTATGATGCTTTTGGCTGCCGCTTGCAGCAAAGGCAACGAGACGCCACCCGTGGACGATGATCCTTGGAACGGAAAGGATGTATATAATGGGAATGAGGTGTCGCACGAGATGATCGAACTCGGGGAGCGTCTTGAAAATCCTTATGGCATTGAGAATGTCCGGAATGCCTATCAGGCGGTATATCCGACAAAAGCACGTGAGGATGTTTCTCCTAATTGCGCCTATGTGCGTTTTTTGCCTGAGAATGAGGATGAGTTCGGGCTATTGGAGTCCCTTGGGGTTGAAATGCTGGATCATCCTATGGACTACAGGATAAAGAAGGAAGGTGACTATTACCACGATCCGGCAGTTGCAGAGTCCGATATTACCTGGCAATATGCAGTGGTACCTTTGGACTTCGATTTCCCGCCCTCTGTGAAGTATGAAATAATTCAGGAGTGCTATGTGACGGGCACGGAGACAGATACGAAGGCTGCCGACATAGACTGGAATGCAATCGAGAAGGAGGCGTACAGGATAAGTGGAAACAGCGAAGTATATGATGAACTGACCAAGGCATCCGGGACAAGTCCGTCTGGAAGGATTACCATCATCGATGATAGACACGACGATGGGAAACCTGTCGGAGTAGCCGGAGTGAAAGTATCCTGCAATGTCTTCGTTAAATTTTCTTCAACCTATACTGACCGTGACGGATATTACCAAATTCCAAAGCAATTCTCCTCAAAGGTCCGCTATCGCCTTGTATTTGAAAATGAAAAGGATTTTTGCATAGGTTTCAACCTTATTCTTGTACCGGCATCAGTGTCTGCTCTCGGACAGGCTTCTCCGGAGGGTTTGGATGTTACCATCACAAAGGATTCGGAAACCAAGCTGTTCAAAAGATGTGTAGTGAACAATGCTGCATACGACTATATCTCCCGTTGCGGGGAAGATGATATGAACATACTTCCACCGCCTTCAAATCTCAGATTGTGGCTATTCCATTCTCTTGAGGCAAGCAGCGCGGTAATGATGCATCACGGGACAGTGGTCCAGCATCGGGACATAGTGAAATATCTCGGATCTTATGCTGCACTCGTCCAGTTCTTTGCACCGGACATAACCATAGGAACATCCGGAAGGGAGGACTATGCAGGACTTTATGATGCGACTTGCCACGAGCTCTCACACGCAAGCCATTTTGCCAAGGTCGGTAAAGATTATTGGAACGATTATATAAGATATATAATTACATCATTCCTCTGGTCGGGAGGCAAGACTTACGGAGATGGAACAGGAGATTATGCCGGATATTGTGAAGTAGGGGAAATGTGGGCCTATTATATGGAAAGCATAATGCATAAGGAGAGATATGGCGGACAAGTTCCCGGATATGGCAACAGCAATTGGTTCTTCCCTCAGATATTCAGATACTTGGGAGAAAGAGGAATCAGCAGATCTGAAATTTTTGCCGCTCTCGGGGAAGATACGGTCGGCAGGGACGCGCTTGAGTCCGCGCTTTGCGAACTTTATCCGGAAAAAGCAGCCATAGTTGCGCAAGCATTTGCAAGATATAGATAATTATTAATGAACGCAGCATTATGAAATGTTTGAGACTAATCCTTGTTATAGGAGGAATCCTTGTCGGATGCACATTGTATGGACAGAAGTTTTCCGTAAATACAAATCTTGCAGGTTATGCCAATTTAGGAACTTTGAATGCGGAAGTATCCTATGGAGTTGCAAGGAAATGGACATTGAATATAGGAGCCAAATACAATCCTTTCTCTTTCGAGGGTAAAAACGGGGAGTTCAGGAACAGACAGCAGACTTATGCTGCGGGAATGCGATTCTGGCCTTGGCACATATACTCTGGCTGGTGGATTGCTGCAAAACTCCAATATCAGGAGTACAATTCAGGAGGAATAATTTCCCCTGAAACGGAAGAAGGTGACAAGTGGGGAATGGGATTGACGGCGGGATATACCTATATGCTGCATCCGAATTTTAATCTTGAGTTCGGGATAGGTTTGTGGGGAGGAATGAAAAAGTATGCCGTCTATTCCTGTCCTACTTGTGGACTTACCTTGGATTCCGGAACAAAAGCTTTCATTTTGCCGAATGATTTTGTCTTAGGTGTGTCTTATGTGTTCTGAAAGAGTATTCAATATCATATTGGCGTTGGTGGTAGTGACGGGAGTTGCTGGGTCCTGTGCAGTGGGAGTCAAACTTGCCGATCTGAGGGATGGCAGGATAGCTGCGTCGGTATCGCTGCCTGAAGATGAAGAGCCGAAGGTTGAGGAAGAGAGTATCGAAGTGGACCCGACACCCCGTCAGGAAGATGACGGACCTTTGATAATGAATGCCATACGTGACCTGGAAACTGGGGAGATGGTTGCTACGGACGTGATAGTCCCGTCCCGTATCACTGCGAGATTCAGAAATGTAGCCGAACGCTTCGGAAAAATCAGAATGGAATTTGACATAAATGTGCCCTCGGGAATGATGGCCTCACAATGGCGTTTGAAATTCACTCCTATTATGAAATTATTCGAGGAGGAATATCCGCTTGAACCGATTTATATAACTGGAAAGAAATATCGTGATGAACAAATGAGGGGGTATAAACGATATAGGGCTTTTCTTTCTTCCATCATAACCGATTCTGCGGATCTTGTGTGGACAGGTCAGTTGGAGTTGTTTCTCAGACGCCATTTCCCGAGCACATATTCAATGAAAAACGATTCTACCTATGTTGAGGATAATGTGGCTGAAAGTATATTCGGAGTCACTCAGAAAGAGGCTTTGGAACACTATGTAAGGCATTCCCTGAAGCGTCGTAATGATTCAAAGAAAAGGAGGTTGGACCAGGTGTATAAAAAATATGTAAAGGATCCTCTTGCAGGAAGTTACATAAGACTCGACACCGTGATAACGACTGATTGCGGCGATGTTATATACCGTTATATCCAGGAGCTTGAGAGCAGGCCAAGGCTAAAGAAGGTGATAATCTCTCTTGATGGTGAACTGTACAGGGAAGGTGTCCTTGCTTGCAAGCTGATGAAACCTGATGATCTTACATTTTATGTGAGTTCCCTGTCAACGCTTGTGGATGACTCACCGAGATATATTACTAAGGTGATTGAAAGGAAGGTGTGCGACAATACAAGGGCTTTCATTGATTTCGGTCAGGGAAGTTCTGCAATAGATACGACATTGGGAGGTAATTCAGAGGAATTGGCGAGAGTCAGGAGATGTTTCGACGACGTGTATGCGAGACGGGAGTTTGTGATGGATTCCATAATCGTTACTGCATCCTGTTCTCCGGAAGGCAGATATGCATATAACGCCTCTCTTGCATCCAAAAGGTCAGATTCTGTCAAGGAATATTTGAAGACCTATATCGGAGACAGGGACTCATCCGGGGTACTGAAGTCCCGTGCGGAACCGGAAAACTGGGACCAGTTTGTCAGGATGGTGAAAAATGATTCTTCCATTGCAATGAGGTCGAAGGAGAGGATTGTGGAGTTGGCTTCAAGAAAGGACAAGGATGCAGCGGAAGCGGAGATTGCGAAGATGTCCGAATACCGTTATCTGAGGGAGAAGATTTACCCCAAGTTGAGGAGCGTTAAATTTGACTTCTGGCTTCACAGAAAAGGAATGATAAAAGACACTGTACATACTACTGAGGTGGATACATTATATATGAAGGGCATCGAAGCTCTTAAGGACCTTGACTATCGCCGTGCAACAGATATTCTTGGAAAATATGCCGACTACAATGCTGCTTTGGCATACCTCTCAGCCGGTTATGATATGAAGGCGCTGTCAGTCCTAAAGAATCTGGAACCGATGATGCCGAAGACATATTATCTGATGGCAGTGGTGTTGTCAAGAATGGACAGGAAGGAGGAAGCTGCGAAATGTTTCCGGATATGTGTGGAAATGGATCCTTCTATGGCGCATAGGGCGAATCTTGATCCGGAAATGTCTTGGATATCAGAGAAAGCACAATTTTAAATATTATTTATTATGAAATCAAAAACTTTTTTAGTGGTTGCCGCAGCCATTATTGCGGCATCTTGTTCAAATTTGGAGGTGGAAAAGCCTGTCGATGAGAATGAAAACCGTACAACTGATGTTTGCTTCTCGATATGGGATTATGCGACAAAAGCATCAGCTACGCTTGATGAGAAGAAGGTTAAATCTCTCCAGATGTTTGTTTTCGGAGAAGATGGCACACTTGAGGTAAAATCTGCATATTTGCAAAATGAGAGCAGCGTAAATCTGCAATGTACCAAAGGTGAAAAGAAAGTTGTCGCAGTTGTTAATGCTCCCAATCTTCCAACAGTCAGGGCATATACAGACTTTAACAGCCTGTATTCGAATTTATCAGATAATACGAGAACCAGCCTCGTGATGGTTGGCGATACAACGGTTACAGTGTCCGTGGTTGCCACAGAACCGATAGCTATAAAGGTGAAAAGGTTGGGCGTAAGGGTGGCTTTCAAACACATTATCAACAATTTGGCAAACAAAAGCTCTCTTTTGCTGAAAAAAGTGTATCTCATCAATGCTGCAGGAGACAGGACATATCTTGGTGGCGGGGGACCGACTGTCTGGTATAACAAAAGCGCGTGTCTGGATGAAGTTCCTAAAATGCTCACATTTGATATTAGTTCTGTGACAGTAGAAAATAATTATAAAAGAGAATATCTTCAACATCACGCATATTGTTATCCCAATCCGGTTGAAACGGATACATCTGAAAAAGGAGAATGGACAGAGCGTTTCACCAGGCTTGTGGTGGAAACCGAGATAGAAGGTAATACATACTATTATCCTATTAGTCTGCCGGGACTGAAAGCCAATACTGCATACGACCTCTCGCTTATAATAACCCGTTTGGGCTCGGATGATCCGGATGTACCTGTCACTACCAATGAGATAACATACTCGTTGGAGATGGTGGACTGGGCTGATGGCGGTTCTTTCAATGAAACAATATAAACCTGATTCATTATGCGTTTTGGAATGTCGTCTCTGTTGGCGGTGTGGCTGTCGTTTTTGATGGTCCTCCCGGGATGTTCAGTCAAGGAAAACCGGTCCGGATGTCCCTGCGTGCTGATATTGGATCTCAGCGGATTGGATGCAGACAGGTTTCCATCTGTCGTTCTGAGTGCCGTCTCGGATGACGGCATTCTATTCAACAAATCTTTCAATGAATCCGAATATGAGGATTGTCTCCAGCTGACGGTGCCGAGGATGGCCCGTGCCGTGAGTGTCACTGGATTTGAATCTGAAAATGTTTCACCTCAGGATATTAGCGGGAGAGAAGATGGTTTCGGATTGTTGATTCCTTATGGAAGTGATTGTCCTTCTGTGCATTTGTTTGCAGAAAAGGTGGATGTCTCGGGAGAGACGGATACGGTGAAGGTGAATCTGCATAAGAACTATTGCAAGATGCGAATTGCTTTGACTTCCGAGTCCCAGACTGATTTTGGAGTGGAGATAAAGGGAAACTATTGCGGATATGGGATTTGTGGGGAGTTAATCGCAGGACCGTTTGCAAATGTGCCTGAAATAGGTCCTGACGGGAAGAGAACCGTATGTTTGCCGAGGCAGGGGGATTCCTCCCTTGTTATGGCGCTTGAGGATGAGTTGGGTACTGTCAGAAATTTTGCCATTGGTGAGTATATCGCAAGTACCGGATATGATTGGACTGAGGAAGACCTGAGGGATATTGATGTGACGATTGATTTTATCAGGACGGAACTGGTTATATCTGTGGAGGATTGGTCTGAAAACATAATCATTGACAAGGTCTTGTAATGCAGCCGAATGCGAAAATCTTGTGAAAGAGTGTCTAAATATGAAACTCACAATTAAATTTGTGAAGTAAAGAAAAATTAGTATCTTTGCAAGACTTTTCTGAGCGCAGGTGGCGAAATTGGTAGACGCGCTACTCTCAGGAGGTAGTGCCAGAAATGGTGTGGCAGTTCGACTCTGCTCCTGCGCACGAATGGGGGGTTACTTAATCGGTAGCCCCCCATTTCCGATTTCAGATGTAATACCTGATTTTTGAATATTCCTTAAGTAACCAAAGCCGCTTTATTAGCAGACTGCAGATTAATATGATTATATGCCACGGATAGTATTTCTCGATGCCGCCACTATGGGCGATGTTTCATTTGACGCGATTTCCGCGCTCGGTACTTTTACAAGTTACAATACTTCTGACCGTAAAGAGGCCCTGGAGAGGGTAAAGGATTGCGATGTCCTCATTATTAACAAGATAAAGGTTGATAAGGAACTTATTGACGCCGCCCCTGATTTGAAACTAATCTGTGAGGCAGCGACAGGAGTGAATAACATCGACATCGAATATGCCGCTTCCAAAGGTATTCCGGTAAAGAATGCTGTTGGATATTCGACTGATTCTGTGGTCCAGACTACTTTCCTTGTAATCCTTGCCCTTGTTGGAAAGGTCGCCGGCTTCGATGCTTTCGTAAAATCCGGTGAATATTCCCGAAGCGGACTGTTTACAAATGTATCCAATGTCTTTACTGAGCTTTCCGGCAAACGCATAGGAATTATAGGAATGGGAAACATCGGAAGCAAGGTTGCCAAGGTGGCTTCCGCTTTCGGAATGGAGGTGTGCTATTTTTCCACTTCCGGCACTTCTCATTGCAAGGACTATCCTAGTCTTGCTTTGGAAGAACTTCTTGGAACTTCGGATGTCGTTACTATACACGCTCCTCTGAACGAAAGGACCAAGGGATTGATTGGAGAAAAGCAACTCCGTATGATGAAGCCGACGGCTTATCTTGTGAATATGGGAAGGGGTGGCATAGTTGACGAAAAAGCACTTGCCGAGGCTACGGATGCAGGAATCATAGCTGGAGCAGGATTGGATGTTTTTGTGCAGGAACCTCTTCCTGCCGATAATCCTTTGTTGAAAGTGGCTCATCCTGAGCGTCTGCTCCTTACCCCGCACGTTGCGTGGGCAAGCCGCGAAGCAAGAAACAGGCTCGTAGAAATGATTGCCTCCAACATCAGAAACACTCGTATCTGATGCCGGAGGCATATTATATAACACATCTGCGTATTTATTCCCACTCTATTGTTGCAGGTGGTTTCGAGCTGACGTCATAGCATACTCGGTTGACGCCACGCACCTTGTTTATTATATCGTTGCTCACTTTTGCAAGGAAGTCATACGGAAGATGTACCCAATCGGCTGTCATTCCGTCTGTTGATACCACTGCACGGAGAGCTACGGTGTTCTCGTAAGTCCTTTCGTCACCCATTACTCCGACACTTCTTACAGGAAGGAGAATCACTCCGGCCTGCCAGATTGCGTCATACAGGGTTTCTGCTTCCATAGTTGGGTCAGATGCCGACCTGACGCTTACTGCACCTTCTCCGGCAAGAGCCTCAATTGCAGCCTTGTTTCCCTTGAGGCTGTAGGCACGGAGACCTTTGATGAAAATGTCGTCCGCCTCCCTCAGGATGGCGAGTTTCTCTTCCGTTACTTCACCAAGAATTCTGATTCCGAGGGATGGACCAGGGAAAGGATGTCTTCCAATGAGTTCGTCCTTGATTCCCAAGGCTCTTCCCACCCTGCGCACCTCATCTTTGAAAAGGGAGCGGAGAGGTTCCACAATCTTGAGATTCATCTTCTCCGGGAGTCCTCCTACATTGTGGTGGGACTTGATTGTCGAAGACGGTCCGTTTACTGAAGCCGATTCGATGACATCCGGATAAATGGTTCCCTGTGCGAGCCATTTGGCGTTCTCTATGGTCTTGGCGTATTTGTCGAAAGTCTCGATGAATAGTCGTCCGATGATTTTGCGTTTTTTCTCAGGCTCGGTTACTCCGGCAAGCTCCTTGATGAAGTCTTTGCCTGCATCGGCTCCTATTACATTGAGCCCCATATCTTTATATGAAGCGAGAACATCTTCGAACTCGTTTTTCCTCAAAAGGCCGTTGTTCACGAAGATGCAAGTGAGCCTTTCTCCGATGGCCTTGTTCAGGAGAACTGCCGCAACGGTGGAGTCCACTCCGCCGCTCAGTCCGAGTATTACCCTGTCCTCTCCGATTTTTTCCTTGAGTTCCTTGACGGCTGTGTCAATGAATGAGTCGGCAGTCCAGTCGCCTTTACAGCCACAGACTTTCAGCACGAAATTGGCAAGCATCGCCGTACCTTCAGCCGTGTGATATACTTCAGGATGGAATTGCACTCCATAGGTATCTTCTCCCTTGATGTGGAATGCCGCATTCTCCACGTCATCGGTTGAGGCTATTACTTCTGCACCTTCCGGGATTTTGGCGATTGTGTCACCGTGGGACATCCAAACCTGTGACTTTTGGGATATTCCGTCCATAAGAGGGGATTTTGAATCAGTCACAGTCAATGTGGCACGTCCATATTCCCTTGCTATGGAAGCATTTACATCTCCACCGAATTTATATGCAAGATATTGTGCGCCATAGCAGATACCTAAAAGAGGCAATTGCCCTTTGATGGAAGAAAGGTCAGCCTGAGGTGCTTTGGCGTCTCTCACGGAGAATGGACTTCCCGAGAGGATAACTCCTTTGACCGATTCGTCAAGGGCAGGAATCTTGTTGAACGGATAAATCTCACAATAAACGTTCAACTCCCTCAGACGGCGTCCGATGAGTTGGGTCACCTGGGAGCCGAAGTCGAGGATAATGATTTTTTCTGTCATCGATTATCAGGGTTTTGTTTCTAAAAAATGAACTTCGGCGGCAAAATTAATATAAAAAGTTCATTTTATTCAGATTATTGTTAATTTTGCACTCCATTTTTTGAGTAGTGTATTTTTATGGACATTAGGAACATTGCGATCATCGCGCACGTGGACCACGGCAAGACCACTCTTGTGGACAGGATGATCTATCAAGCCAAGCAGGCGAGAGAACAGGAAAAGTTGGGAGAACTTATCCTCGATAACAACGATATTGAAAGAGAAAGAGGAATTACTATTCTTGCCAAGAATGTTTCCGTACCGTATAAGGGCGTGAAAATCAATATTATCGACACTCCGGGCCATAGCGATTTCGGAGGTGAGGTTGAGAGGGTGCTCAATATGGCGGACGGCGTCCTTCTTCTTGTGGACGCATTTGAAGGCTGTATGCCGCAGACACGTTTCGTGCTTCAGAAAGCCATT
>JBJEBO010000251.1:0-2581 GCA_051870155.1 Candidatus Cryptobacteroides sp. | reverse complement strand
AAGAATTGCTATGTCACTGATTCTGATATTAAGATGGGAAGCATTACATTATTTAATTTTGTGACCAACAATTCAACTACTACAGATTTTCCGGATAACATTACCATAAATAACTCCATTTTCTATGCAGAAAGCAATTCAACAAGCGTAAAATTGGTTCAAACTCCAGCTGTAAAGGAAATGATTATTAAAAATAATACCGTTTATCAACTTCAAGCATCAAATGGCAATGGACTAATTCATTCTACTGGTACTATTGATAATCTTGCTTTAAATAATAATCTATTTTCATTCAATCCAGTAAATGCTGAAGGAGAATACATAGTGGCTGGATCAGTAACCTCTTTTTCTGATGGCAACAACTATTTCTATAATAGTGGGGATGTAAAAGATATGTACCTATATGGAAGCGGATCTAATAAGATAACCGTTTCTAATTGGGAGCAATCTGCAATCTGTGGAACAGAATATCCTTTTACATCAAATAAAGCCGGTGCCGGAGCAACCAGATAGCCCCGAAATCATTTGATTAACCATAAGTTGTCATCTCGACCGCAAACCCCATCGTTCGAGATGACAATTTTTATTAGTTACTTTAACATTTTTTTGTAACTTTGTTTCGCTACGCGAAAACCACGAATCAGTAGCCAACAGCACGTGAAAAGCACTAAACCCATAATTTGGGCGATCGCAATTGCGACACTTTTTGTTTCCTGCGACAAAGAACCGGATACGCCCACCGGCACTAATGTAATAACCGCATATATGGATGAGGTCCTCTGTACAAAGACCTCATTGGAAAATGGACAGTCTATCAGATGGAGCGGCAGCGACAAGATTGCATTGAAAGGCAAAGACAAAGTCTATGAATCTGCAGGCACCCTCATTAAGGATGAAGGAAGAATAGCGGAGTTCACAATATCCTCATCCGCAAGTTCTGCCTCTCTCGCCCTGTATCCTTGCGACAAGAATGCGACCTTCGACAGCAACGGAAGCGTAACCACCAGCCTTCAGTCAAAACAGACCGCTATGGAAAATGGTTTTGCAAGCGGACTAAATATAGCACTTGCAAAAGTGAATGGCACATCGGAACCAATCTATTTCCACAATGCCGGTGCCCTTGTAAGCATAAAAGTGGGAAGCGACGGCATCAAGAAACTGACCCTGACACCTTCCGAAACCAAGCAGATGGCAGGAACCTGCTCAATCCGTTTGGACGGCGAGAAAATAAATTGCACTCCTGCAAGCACAAGCCAGCCTTCAGGAGTGGAATTGGAAGGAAGTTTCCGAAAAGACAAGACCTATTGCTTCGTCATATTTCCTGGCACATACAAAGGCTTCAATCTAACCGTCACCAACACGGTTGGTCAGACCATCACCCTCCCCTATCCCGAAACTATCACCCTCGAAAGCAATGACAATCTGGTCCTTGAGCCTCTTCCCGACCTCAGCGAACAATTCAAGAATCAGCCAATAACCGCCTGGGACAGATTCAATAAGAATCTTGAAGGGAACATCCTCCCGGATTTCTCCTTTGCAGGCTATCACCACGGCGAACAAGCCCCCCAGGAAGCAAGCACCCTCGGATACAAAGTCTATGACATAACCAAGTACGGCGCCATCGCAAACGATGGCAAATCAGACCGCGACGCCTTCATAGATTGTCTGACAGCCATTTTCGGTAATCCAGCCACAGATGGCAACGGAGACCTTGTTTTCCCTCATAAAGAACAGGCGAATGCCATAATCCGTTTCCCTGCAGGAGAATTCATCCTCCACGCGGAAGGCGACAGGTATGAGAGCAAGACCATCTATATCCGTGGCGGCAACCTTATCCTCTCCGGAGCAGGACGTGGAAATACAATCCTCACAATGGCTCAGAAAAATCAGCCGCGGTCATCGGCTCTCTACAGTTCCCCGGTAATGCTCGATTTCAAACATATGAGTGCACCTTCAATCGTGGGCACTGTAACGATGGATGCAGCAAAAGGCAGTTTCTGCGTGATAGTGTCCTCCACTGCCGGATTGAGCGAAGGTGGCTGGGCTTGCCTGAAGATGGAGGAAAATTCGGGAAATGCTATCAGTGAAGAACTCAGTCCATATTCCATCAATGCTCAATGGACGGAAATGGCAGAAAATGGAGTAATCGTGACTGACTATCACCAGATTAAAAGCATAGACGGAAAGACCGTCACATTCTATGAGCCACTGATGCACGAAGTCAAGGCGAAATACAATTGGACCATCAACACCTATCCCCACTATAGCGAAGTTGGAATTGAGGACCTGACTTTCAAGGGATATGCAAAAGAAGATTATGTCCATCACGCATCCTGGGAAGATGACGGAGCCTTCAAACCTGTCAATATGACCAGAATCGTGAACGGATGGATGCGCAGGGTGGGATTTGAAAGTGTGAGCGAGGCTGCCAGCCTGATCTATTGCTCCAATATGTCGGTGTATGATGTCACTATCACCGGAAACAGGGGGCACTCAGCCATCCGTTCCCAGGAATCCTCAAGAGTATTTATCGGCAAAGTATCTGACAACAGCGGAAACGGACTCGGCCAGGACCACGCCG
>JBJEBO010000250.1:0-2582 GCA_051870155.1 Candidatus Cryptobacteroides sp. | reverse complement strand
CATGATAAGCTTCCTGCGATGGAAAGATGAAATCCGGCTTTTTATTTCCTTCCGTCACAGCCTGAGCCTTGTATTGGAGCCTGTTTTTACTGAAAATTGCAGACAGATGATGCTCAAGACTTTTTCCTGCACGGCTCTTTCTCCTGTTCAGAACAGCATTAGCCGTGTTAATGAACTCTTCGACGGACGGAAAACCGCTTGTAATGATGCTGCCATACCGAGCATACTCAATTGCTCTGAACAGCTTATACTCCATATCTGTCCAGTCGAGCAGTTTGACATCAGGATTTGTAAGGGCATATTCGGCGTGGTCATATACCTTATCTTGAATCTGCCTTGCAGCAGCAGACATAGCCTCGGAGATGGGAAAATCCACATCCAGAGACTCAATGAATCGATCAAATTCTGCTTTCTCGTGCGCTTCCGGTTGTATCTGCGTTGTTTCAATGAGACAATTCGTCCCCGTTGGGCTGAGGCCAAAGGCATCAAGAAACTGATTGATTTCATCTTCTGTATTCAAAATGAAACCTTGATAATCTTCGCCGCTGTACTGGACAAGAACAAAAAGAGCCCCTGTATATTCCGGACGAAGAAATGGAAAACCACGTCCGAAGTTGGTAATCCGATATTCGTTTCGTGTCCCTTGACCGTAATAAATGAAACGTGTATCAGTTTCCAGATCGTTTTGCCACTTAATCTTGACCCATTTCTCTTTGTTGGTTCCCTTCTCGCCGGGAACATCAAATAGAATTGGGATTGAAGGTTTAGAAATGTAGATTCCGGCCTGATGTGCGCCAGTCAATCCAGTATCATTTCCAGATAGAAACTTACAATATGCCTTTTGCCCATTCAAAACGGATTGTATTGCCTGTAGTGCATATCCTTCTGTCATTCAGCCCACCACCCTTTCATCATTGGAAACAGCAGTAGTAGCATCCAATTCTTCCAGTTTACCAACAACGAGTTTTGCAACCTCAGTCATAAGTGGAACTACAACAGAATTACCGAACTGCTTATATGCCTGGGTGTCAGACACTGGAATCTTGAAACTGTCAGGAAATCCCTGGAGCCTCGCACATTCTCTTGGAGTTAATCTTCGGGGATTTTTACCCTCCTGAGCAATCAGAATCTCAGAACCGTCCTTATAATAACGAGCACTTAGTGTTCTGCTGATGCCATCAGGAGGTGCAATACCATACCCAAACCCATTGCCAGCGGCCTTGTGTTTTGCTGCGTAGTTTTGTAAATAGTCCCAAAGCTTATCAGAAAGGGTATATCTGTCGTCGACCTCAGGTTCGAGAATATCTTTCATAACCGGTTGACGCTCGTCTGTCTCTAATGTAAACTCAAAGTTGATATTCTCACCATAGTGTTCCATATCAAAGCCAACAATAACAATACGCTCACGATGCTGTGGTACATAAGCCTTGCCATCCAGAATCTGAAAGAACACTTTGTAGTTCAGTTCAGCAAGAGATTCCTGAATAATCTTGAATGTACGGCCACGATCGTGACTGCACAGGTTTTTGACATTTTCAAGCATAAAGGCTTTCGGGCGTTTGGCTTTCAGAATTCTGCATACATCAAAGAAAAGCGTCCCCTGAGTTTTGTCTTCAAAACCGGTCGCACGTCCCAGGCTTTGCTTCTTGGAAACACCCGCAATCGAGAAAGGCTGACAGGGGAAGCCGGCAACAAGAATGTCGTGATCAGGAATGTCTTCCGCCGCAACTTTTGTAATATCATCATCAGGCTGAATACCAAAGTTGGCATAATAGGTCTGCTGACTGTATTTGTTCCACTCGTTGGCGTATACGCATCTGGCGCCGGCAGATTCATATGCAATGTGCATACCACCAATGCCGGCAAAAAGGTCAATGAAAGTATACTGCGCTTTGGCGTGATCGGGAACTTCCCTGCTCTTTACCAGCATCTGCTTAATTGCACTTGAAATACAATCCTGCATGGATTGTCCTTTATCTGCGGAGTATTCGGCCAAGGCCGTATAAACTTCGTCCTCTACTCTTATGTGAACCTGCTTTGCCATATCAAAACCTCCGGGGAAATCATAATACCTGTACTGTCTCATTGTAGCACAATTTATAGGTGTTTTCAATGAATCTGGGAATCGCAATATACCGATTTTTTCCCATGGCAGCAAGGCATCTCAAAGTCAAAAGTACTCTCGCCAGTTGTCTCTCAAATACCATCTTCCTGATTTTTCTTTACCAGTATTTCAATTTACATTATGGCACTCATCATAGTTTGGTGTGATTGTCTTCGGCCGTATCGGTTGTTTATTGATTTCAAGTATCAGGCACCCAGAATGCCATTGCTAACAATGCTGTATATTGTCATACTTTCGAGTTGTACAGCAATAAGCCGGATTAATGTATTACGCGGCACAGAAGCTGGAAAGAATAAAAGTGAAGTATTGTGGATTTTCAGTTCCCATATGATCACGATACTGGCAAACCTGCAAATAGGTGTCAAGCCCCAAATCGCGGCATTTCACGTTTTTTCGTTACAAACAAAGACATGCACAGCAAACAGACCTGCAAAGATACGTTTTTTGCAGGTCTGGG
>JBJEBO010000249.1:0-2593 GCA_051870155.1 Candidatus Cryptobacteroides sp. | reverse complement strand
CTCGACTACGCACTTCGTGCTTCGCTCGATATGACAGACTTTTTAGTCACCCTCTGAGTCACCGGTGTATCTTTTCACAAGATCTCCAAGATAACCTATTCGGTTGCCAAGAAGCCTGCTGAAGTCTCGGGTGCAGACCTGCTCGAAATTGTTCCCCGGCAGCCTTCAAAGTATAATCGCACGCAAATAAAACAATAGGATTGTCTGCACTCCGGCAAATGACCGAAAAAGTACTCGAATATCCTTATTTCTCGCTATTGATTGAACAACAGGTCTGCTGCGGAGTAGCATCAAGCATGCTCCTGACCTCCTTCCGGAGTCCCTCTCTGAATTCATCAGGTTTATTCCTCGCAGTAGTGAAGGCAAAGCGGGTAAGATTGTTCACACTCTCTTTCCCATCCAGGTGCTGCACAATCAGCAGTGAAGAACTTGCCACTTCATAGCTGTCGGCCAGGGCTTCACCTTCCGGCGTGGTCATATCCACAGTACGGAAAACGAGCAGACCGCTTGCAAGTTCTTCTGCGAAAGAGCTATCTACCAATTCCTTGGACTGCGTCTCAATAGCCCTGCAAGTGGCGCAACGCTTAGCTCCATAGAACACCAGCACTTCAACCCGGTTTTTCTGAATGTTACCGTCCGCTTCTGCTGCGGCCTTTTTATTGTTGCCATTACCGCAGGACACGATGACGGCAAGGCTTGCGATAAAACAAAGAATACGTCTCATAATCAAAGAATTATATTGAATAGATAACCTGATACAATAATACATATAGTGACAACGGCGAAGAAAATTCCCACCAGTTTCCAGGTCATCACCTTCTTGAGCAAAGTAGCTTCAGGAATGGAAAGACCTACGACTCCCATCATAAAGGCAATGGCCGTTCCGATCGGGATGCCTTTGGCAACGAATACCTCCACGATTGGCACAATCCCGGCAGCATTGGAGTACATCGGCACTGCAAGTATGGTAGCGATAGGCACTGCAAAGAAATTATCCTTGCCCATATACTGCTCAAAGAAGCCCTCCGGCACGAAGCCGTGCATTGCCGCACCGATGCCGATTCCAATCAACACGTACACCAGCACACCCTTTACGATTCCCCAGGAGTCTTTCACTATTCCTGGCAGACGCTTCCAGAAGGAAATATGCTCTTCCTCCCATTCCTCAGCCTGCGCTTCCGACTGTTTCTGAATGTTCTTCACCCACTCGGACAGCAGAGAATCCAGCTTCATCCTCCCGAGAATCCATCCTCCAACCATTCCAAGCAGAATGCCGCTCATCACGTAGATGACAGTGATTTTCACTCCGAAAGCACCTAGGAACATTGCCACAGCGACCTCGTTCACTAACGGAGAAGTGATAAGAAAGGCGAAAGTCACGCCCAGAGGGATACCGCCTTTCACGAACCCTATGAACAGCGGTATCGATGAGCAGGAACAAAACGGGGTTATAGCCCCGAATACCGATGCCAGCAGATACTGCAAACCATATAATTTGTGATTCTGGAGATAGTTCTTCAGCTTATTTACAGGCAGGTAGGCATTGATAATGCCCATAATCGCACTGATTACAAACAGCAGAATTAATATTTTGATGCTGTCATAGATGAAAAAATCCAGCGCATCACCCCACTTTGAAGCCTTGTCCAGTCCGAATACCCCGAAGACGAGCCAATCGGCAAATCGTTGTAACATATTGTTTTATAATAAAATAACCATACAATAATAGATGCCCACAGCAATGAAAATTCCGCCGGCAATCCAGGATATCCACTTCTGTACCGTCTTCATCTTTCCGTAGAAATCCCCGACTTTGCCTATGCTGAAAGCAATCAACCAGGCAACAATCAGCACTGGCAATGCCGTTGCAATGGCAAAAACCACCGGATACAGGACTCCTGCAGCAGATGCAGCAGACATCGGAATCAGCATTCCGAAATAGAACACCGCACTCGTTGGGCAGAATGCCAAGGCGAAAAGGATTCCAAGCAGAAAAGCGCCCCAGAGGCCCCCGCGGGCAAGTTTATCTTCCCTTTCTCCGCTACCTTTTGCTCCACCGAAAGAAATCTTGTCCGCAAACAGCATAAAGACACCAAAGACAATGAGCAGCGGTCCGATGACCTTCTCACCCGTACCGGTAAAGAACTTTTGCAGATGGAATACACTCAATCCACGGTGCAAAATCAGGATGAGTACCACACCCAGCACAGTATAGGAAATCGTCCTCCCGAGTGCATACATCAATCCTTTGGCAAATACCCTTCTGCGGTCAGCCACATCCTTTCCGATATAGCTGACTGCAGCGATGTTCGTTGCCAACGGACAGGGCGAGATGGCTGTAAGCAAGCCAAGCAGCAAAGCCACAAGTATCGGAGTCGTCGTGCTCTCCAACAGACTTTGAATCCAGGCTTCCATAGTTTACAGACGAGGTAATTGACTCTTAATCAGTTCCTGAGCCTCCGGCACCGTGTACTTCCGTCCCTGGGAAACCACCTTTCCGTTGATTACCACAGCGGGCAGACGCATTATATTCATCTCGATTACGTGCTGGATGTCGGTATCATAAATCACCTCATCCATGATTCCGAGACCT
>JBJEBO010000248.1:0-2601 GCA_051870155.1 Candidatus Cryptobacteroides sp. | reverse complement strand
CAGTCGATACGGAGGTCGTCACCTCTCTTGCCAAGGATGTCCTGCTCCCTGCTTCCTGATTTGAGGGTCACGAGACCGTCCTTGGTATAAGTCTCGGATCCACAGCTGTCATAAGGCATATTCACAGCCCATCTCGGAGATGCTTCGAGATAAATCTCGACATCGTGTGATGCACCGTCATTGGAAACGATATTATAAGTAATATAGTTCACCGGTCTTGAAAGAAGGTCGAGGTTGTCGAGGAACATCGGAGCCGTGAATGTGAGGTCGAGATTCACAGGACCGCAATTGAAGCTGTATCTTGTCTGCATTGCCTGGACATCGGCTGATGTTTGTATAGCTGCTGTTTCAAGAGAAGTATGGAGTTCCTTCTGCACAAGAAGTCCGAAGTCAAGGAGACCATTTCCTATTGGGTTCCAGCACTTTGCTGTGATGATATTTTTTCCCTTCTTGAGAGTGGCAACTACCTCTGCAGGAAGTTTCACCTGTGCATATTTGTTGCAGACAGGACCTGTGGAATGAACCTCGATGCCGTTGATATAGAAGAAAGCGTCATCGTCGTTGCAGAACTCAAGGAACACATTCCTTCCTTCGAGAGATTCCTCAAGAGTAAATTCCCTGCGGACCCATATTCTTTCAGCAGTCCAATTGGTCTTAGAAAGAGGCTCGTTTATCTTGGTTCCGAAAGCCGCATCGGAGAATTTCCATTTGGAGTCGTCATAATTCATTGCTGTCCAATCTCCTGACGGCTCTTTCACAGTGTATTTTCCTTTCCATCCGCCCTGATAAGAAGTCGGCACTACAGGCAGAAGTTCCACATCTTCAACTCCCATAAAACGGTATGCTTTTCCGTCCACCTTCAAAGCGCCGATGAGAGGATAATCCTTCCCGGTCCAATGCTTAACGGAAGACTCATTGAGGCAGTCTGTCGTTGACCAGGCACTAGTGTAAGGATCGATTGTTACAAGAGGATAAGCCGGAGCCCTGAGAGAGTTCGGAATCACCTCTACAGCACCTGATTCCTGGCAAGAAACTGCTGCAAGGACAGGAAGAACTGCAAATGCGGAAGTAAGGAATATGCTTTTTATTATATTCATATTTTTATTTCAAAAGACTAAATTAGTAATAAATCTAAAAAGGAACAATTATTTCCATATAAATTTAATATCAACACCGTCCGGATTATTTAAATATTTAACAAGACAGGTACTGCTTGCCTCATCCCAGTCACGGTCGGCATTGAATACATCCTGACCATTGACAAGCACGTTTACAGGCTTTTTAGGAAGGAGAACCCTTGCCACCGCGAAGGTCTCAATAGGTCCCTTGGCTGTATATGAGTATGAATTTTTGGTAACCTGCTCATCATATTCCCTGCTTGCGGAAGCAAGAACCTGAGGATGTCCCTTTTTCACTTTGTCAACATTGATGAAATATCCCTGCTCACCAGGATATACTTTCTTGGTTTTATATACAGGAAGTTCAGGATCGAAAAGGTCTATGAGGGTGCCGCTGAGAGTTACAGGCTCTTCAGAAACACTTTCAGTGAGGACTGAAACAAGCTCATACACTCCCCTTTCGAGACGGAGATTGTTCTTGAACACAAGTTTGCCGGCTTTGGCGTTGTTCTGGTATAGCGAAGCCACTTTCTCTACAAAAGCCTCATCACCGCCACGTTTGAGGATATATTCCTTAGGGTCGTGACGAAGGACGCATACAGTGCCTTTGCCATAAGAATAAAGTCCCTCCGGAGCATCCTCAGGCATTCCCATAAGGGAGAAGAGATGGCAGGAAGGAGCCTTATAGCTGCAATCTCCCGTATTCCACCATTCCTGAACACTCTGGAACGGCTCATCATCGCGTCCGCTGTAAACAAGCACTCCACCTTCGGAAACCCATTTTGCAAGATGGTTATGAGCCTCGCTCTCAAGAGGTTTCATATTGGAATAGGACATAAGAAGAAACTTCACGGAAGAAAGTGCCTCCTTAAATCCAAGATTTTCGATATGAGAGGTTTTCACAGGGACTCCCCTCTTGAGGAATGGAAGAGCCTGGCCATAGAAATTGGCAAGCTGAGGATCATCATAGCCCTCGTGGGTAGGATAACGCTGGAACATCAATGAATTGGACATCAGGACACTGATGCCTTCAGAACCGGTGACCTTGTTGGCAGACACAGGAACCTTGTTCAGTGAGTTTACCATCACCTGCATCTGGGTTGCATAGTCGCGTGGGATGCGTGCCTTCACATCACTATCAGGGCTGACTTTGTAAAGACCTTCATAAATACGCTCCGGCCAAGGCATTATCTCATAGTCAGCAATACCCGGATAGAGAAGCTGGGCTGTGAAGGTAGCCTGATAGTTGCGTTTGTAGTCCGCCCAGTCACGAGGCCAGTCTTCAATCGGGTCGGTGAGGAAAAACATCTTTCTTCCGGTAGGGGCAGTCATCGACTCCATTGAGCCATATTCGAGAAAAGCTGTCTCGAACACCCTTTCCTTGCGCTCTCCGTTGTAGAAGTTAGGCTCGCGTGAAGTACCTGTCCAGACCTGTGCGATATATCCGTCAACGCAAGGAAGCGCAGCAAGGCTTGCTTCCGGG
>JBJEBO010000247.1:0-2603 GCA_051870155.1 Candidatus Cryptobacteroides sp. | reverse complement strand
GTGGCGAGAAACTTCTCATAATGGGAACTGTGGAAATATAGCCGGGGCTTAATTATTAGTGTAATGTTTCACTAATAATTTCAACGATGGAAAAATTTGAAATGCACCTGCGCCAAGGTAATATGGCGGACAACACGATTGCGGCATATAAGTATGCTATCAATGACTTCAACGGAAGGTACAAGGAGCTGAACAAGAAGAACTTGCTTCTGTACAAGACCTACCTTATTGAGAACTTCAAGCCCAAGACAGTCAATCTTCGGATTCAGGCCCTTAACAAGTATCTTGATTATCTGGGCAAGCCTCGACTACGACTGAAATCAGTCAAGGTACAGCAGAAGTCCTTCTTGGAAAATGTCATCAGTAATGCCGATTATATTTTTCTGAAAAACAAGCTGAAGGAGGATGGACTTACAGAATGGTATTTTGTAGTGAGGTTTCTTGCCGCTACCGGAGCACGTGTCAGTGAACTTGTCCAACTGAAGGTTGAACATGTAAATCTCGGCTATTTTGACATCTATACAAAAGGAGGAAAAATCCGCAGGTTATTCATCCCCAAGACTCTGAGGGAAGAGGCGCTTGAGTGGCTGAAGGCATCTGGAAGAGGCAGCGGGTATCTATTCCTGAACAGATTCGGAGAGAGAATCACGACAAGGGGCGTTGCACAGCAATTGAAGAACTATGCTGTCAAATATAAGATGAACCCCAAGGTTGTGTACCCTCATTCGTTTCGTCATCGATACGCAAAGAATTTTCTTGAACAATACAATGACATTGCGCTTCTGGCAGACTTGATGGGGCACGAGAGTATAGAAACGACACGAATCTACCTCCGCAGGACAGCGTCCGAGCAGCAGGATATTGTAGATAAAGTGGTAGTATGGTAGAAGTTAGGGCCTTCATCGTGAGGCCCTTTATTCTCCTTAATCCATTGTGGTCTCACCGATTATTCCTACCTTTGATGTTGTTGACTAAAAGCAAAGAATATGAATAAGCTCGCAAGACTTGAGAAAGTTGATCTGCGCGATCAATGGAAGGATGAGGCCAAGGATTTCACACCTTGGCTCGCTGAACCGGAAAATATCGAAATCCTCAGCGAAGCTATCGGAATGGAGCTGGAGGTGATTGGCAAGGAAGAGAAGGTCGGATCGTTCAGTGCCGACATTCTATGCAAGGATATAAATACAAACAGGAATGTTGTCATTGAGAACCAGCTTGAGCAAACCGACCATACTCATCTCGGACAGGTTATTACCTATTGCGCCGGTCTTGAGGCTTCGACTTTTATCTGGATTTCCTCTCAAGTAAGGGAAGAGCATCGTGCTGCAGTTGACTGGCTCAATGCCATCACGAGTGACGACTATCAGTTCTTTGCAATCGAGGTACAGTTATTCCGGATTGGAGATAGTCCTGTGGCCCCGAATTTCAAAATAGCAGCAAAACCTAATGGATGGACGAAGAATGTCCGCAAACAGGTTAGCGATGAACTATCAGACACCGAAAAACTCAAGTTGGAGTATTGGGAAGAGTATCGCAAGTATGTTCTGGAGCAGCCAAAGGAGTTCAATCCCCAGAGGCCATTACCGCAGCATTGGACAAACGTTGCCGTTGGTACCTCAGGAATCTGGCTTAGTGCTTGTGTCGGCAGAGGAAAGACAAATATTGCAGTTGATTTGTACATCCAAACTTCAAATGCAAAAGAGGTCTTTGATAAACTTTACGATGCTGGTTACGAGAAATCAAAAGAGAAAATCGGCGAGAACGTTCAGTGGCTTAGAATGGATGATAAGAAGTCCTCGATTGTTTCTCTGGAGACTAACGGTGATTACCACGATCGCAAGGATTGGCAGAGACAATTCGAGTGGTTATACGAGACTACTGTGAAGTTCCTCAAGTTCTTCAGACCTCTTGTCAAGAATGTGAAGTAGCCGCCCGCCTACAAAATCCGCACCGCTATATTTCGCCCGTAAGCACCTCGTAAACACGAGCCGATCCCCCGGCTAAACTCATTGATAATCAATGCTGGGTTCGAATCCCCAACGGTCCGGAAAGGGGTGTATGCAGTGGAAATGGCCAGCCGGTATGCATACGGTCTGCATCGGGATGTTTACGATTTGCATAGAAAATTTGGCAGCGAAATGGCTACAAAAGGTAGTCAAAACATAGACAAAAATACGCCTCTAACTCTTTGATATTTTGAGGGTTAGGGGCGTAACTAAATGAAAATGAGGAACTTGCATCATTTAGCAAATTCCTCATTCAGCGGAGAGAGAGGGATTCGAACCCCCGGACCCGTTAAGATCAACGGTTTTCAAGACCGCCGCATTCGACCACTCTGCCATCTCTCCAATCTTTTCACCATTCCGTTTGAAATGGATTGCAAAGATAGATATTTTCCGATAACTTGCAAAATTTTTTATTATTTTTTTGCAATTCCACATTATTGCCCACCAGGGAAGTCAAGCCTTACGGTTCTTGGAAGTGTTCTTGGAAACATCCTTGGGTGCATCCTTAGAAACGACCTTAGGTGCGTCTTTGGAGTCTTCCTTTGCAAAAAACCGATATTGGAAGATAATCAGGTAGAGGGCTCCGCAGGTTACGCA
>JBJEBO010000246.1:0-2612 GCA_051870155.1 Candidatus Cryptobacteroides sp. | reverse complement strand
CATTGCCTCATTATCTCAACAAAAATTTAGACATAATGATGAAATTACCCCACTAAAATCATCATTATCTCCAATTTTTAGGGTAGATAATGACAAAACAGATTCATATCAAATGATCGGAAATGCATTTTGGAGCTTGATTGTAAAATGCAATAATTATGGAATATGGAGCATCGTGTCGGTTTTTATTGTAAATTCGCAAGATGTATGACTAAATATTGTCACATAGAATATGCCGACAGACAAGATATCATATTTTATTGCTTTTTGTATCGAGCAATATAAGACAGCTAAAGGAATGAAAGGAGAGGATGTAGCTAAACTCTTCTATGACAAAGGGGTTGACAGCTATCTTTCCGACAATTATGAAGTGTTCCACACTCAAAGTCACCAATGGCTAATTGAAGAGATTGATGATTATTTAAACAGACAAGGCAAATGAGACTATACCACGGGAGCATAGAAGTTGTTGAGTACCCGGAGATTCGCCAGTCCAACCGAACTCTTGACTATGGCAGGGGATTTTACACTACCACTGACTATGATCAAGCGGAACAATGGGCAAGGCGCCGTCTGAAAAAGGGACAGGACGATGCATTCGTCAACATATATGAAGTTGACATTGAAGCTATCCGGAAAGCCAATACCCTTTGGTTCAACTCACCGTCGGAAGATTGGGTAGAATTTGTCTATTCCAACCGCAATGACCGTCACTTCGACCATAAATACGACTTTGTGTATGGCCCGGTTGCCAATGACCGTGTTTATGCTCAATTCGCGCTATATGAAGCAGGACTCATTAACAAACAGACACTCATTCGGGAGCTGAAAACATACACACTCGTCGATCAGTTGCTGTTCCATACACCTATATCTATAAAGGCTATTACATTTGTGGATTTTAAGAGAGTATCCTTATGACAGACATCAACAATGATAATCTGTATCTGCTTCTTCCCGGAATAGTGGCAGGGGTGGCACATATTTATGCGGAAGAAAACGGTTGCAGCGAAATAGAGGCAATCCGAAAGATTTATTCTTCGGAACTCTATCCTCGTCTTGCGGATGAATCAAGCAAGCTATGGCATCTCGGACCTGTCGCCCTATATGAAGAAATGATGTTAAATATCGGGGAAACCCGGTAAACATCCATACATTGAGTGGGACTGCAGTTTGAAATATTTCGATTTCGATTTTGATTCGAAAAGTGTATATTTGTAAAATTAAACATTCGTGAATTAGGAAGATGCTTTATCCCATTGGAATACAAGACTTCGAGAAAATCCGCAGGGACGGCTTCGTCTATGTGGACAAAACTGATTTTGTTTACAGGATGATTGAAAAAGGTGGCTACTATTTCCTCAGCCGACCTCGCCGTTTCGGGAAAAGCCTCCTGGTTTCAACTCTGGAAGCCTATTTCAGCGGAAAGAAAGAATTGTTTCAGGATCTGGCCATTGCAGCATTGGAAAAAGACTGGATTCAATATCCTGTGTTGCGATTGGATCTGAGTGGAGCTGATTACAATTCGCAGAGTGTCTTTGACTCCAAGCTCAATGCTTTCCTTAAATATTATGAGGAAATCTATTCCTCCGTCAGCAATGAACCTGTGGCAAGTGTGAGATTTGATGCTCTCATAGAAGCCGCATATAACAAGACAGGAAAACCCGTAGTTATCCTCATAGATGAATATGACAAGCCAATAGTTGACAATCTTGGTGACAATGCCCTTGCCGATACTTTCCGCAAACAGCTCCAGGGCTTTTACAGCGTGATGAAATCAAAGGACGCGTTCATCAAATTCGGATTCCTTACCGGTGTAAGCAAGATTGGCAAACTTTCGGTTTTCAGTGGACTGAACAACCTGAAAGATATTTCTATGGATGCCCGATATGCAAGTATTTGCGGTCTTTCCGAAAAGGATTTAAAAAACTATTTCAGGAAGAGCATCAAAGAACTGGCTGAAGCAAATGACATATCCGTGAAGGATTGCTTTGCACAACTGGCCCGGATGTATGATGGATACCATTTCTGTCAAAACTCCGTGGGTATTTATAATCCTTTCAGCGTTTTCAATACATTTGAGACCGGAGAATTTGAGAATTACTGGTTTGAGACCGCCACTCCATCATTCCTGATACGTTTCCTGCAGGCCGGACATTACAAGTTGGAGAACATCACTAAAAACAAGGTTACCATAGCCGTTTTAAAAGGTGTTAATTCAGAACGCCCGAACGCCATCACCCTTTTGTATCAAACAGGCTATCTGACCATCCGAAATTACGACAAGTCCTCACGCCTTTACAGCCTCGGCTATCCCAATAAAGAGGTTGAAGACAGTTTTGTGGAATCCTTGAGCGAGTTCTACACTCCGATAGAGAAAAAACCGGATGTATTTTCTGTGTATAGTTTCGTTGAAGATATACAAACAGGCAATGTGGAAATGCTTATGAGACGCTTCACCGCCTTCTTCGCCGATATGGACTATCAGATAATGGGAGACGATGAACTCTACTTTCAAAACACTATGTATGTGATGCTCAAGCTGATTGGCCAACAAGTACAAGTGGAGCGGCATACCTCCAACGGACGCATTGACATACTTGTCCAGACAG
>JBJEBO010000245.1:0-2613 GCA_051870155.1 Candidatus Cryptobacteroides sp. | reverse complement strand
ATAGGAAACATACATCTCCAAATAGGAACAAAGCGAGGATTCCACCTTGTCCTCAGACAAGATTTTCTTTGAATAATCCTCATTACCTGGGAGCAGGTTTCCCTGACAATTTTCAAGGAGGTAGAGACAAACCTCCCCGCTTAGCCCGCCACCGGCATCATCATTCAAAACTTTCAAGTCATCACCTTCCTTCAAAAATCCAATGCTGAAAACTTCTTCCTCTGTCCTCGCCCGGCTTCTTCCGATCAGAGATGCAGAACGGGGACAATTCCGCACAAAGACTTTTTTCACATCAAAGGAGACATCCTTGTCAAGATGGCTTCTGTCCACTGACACACAAATCTTCGCCATCATCCTTTCAAGAATGGATGGAATAACATCATCGAATCCTTCCGCAACAAATTCCAAAGTGGAAATCATCGGGATTCCAATCCTGTAGTCATCCGGATATGACAGATAATACCTGTATGCCTCAAATTCCTTGAAATTTCTGCACGGCAGACTGAAACCTATGTTGGCAACTGCATAAAGGGTGTAACGGCATCCGCTCAGCAATGGGACCTCCCATTTGTACAATCCATCGGAATACCAGTATGATGGATTAGGCACAAATGCCTTGTATTCCAATTTTTTATCTTCATTGAAAAGAAAGATATTGAGGTCGTGGACCTTGTTTTCATCCGGATCGTAACTTGATGCGAAAGGAGTAGCCGCAGCAGTTCCCCCGACAGAAAAGCCGACTGTAACCTTATCATTCTCCTTCCAGTCTCCTACTGCAAACCCCGTTATTACCGCACCAGATACCACAGGAATCGAAGGATCTGAAGAACCGGCACGACGGATGAGGATGTCGTATGTATAACGGCAATTGCGCGACACCCCTCCCCTTCCGTCATTATCCCTGTTCACAGGAATGGGATAATACCAGGTCCGCCCGCAAATCTTCCCTTCAATTACCAGACAGGTATATGGAGAGCCAACAGTAGCTTCGTCACTTTCATTTGGATAACAATAAAGAGAGATGTCTGTTCTGACACCCTGTTTCCCTATAGGAGAATCAATCTCTGCATACAGCATCTGAGGTGACTGCATTTTTTCCAGATAAGAAAGTTCGAGATGCCCTGAATTGACTATTTCTTCAGGAGCCAAGGCATCACCATCTCCTATAACCGGGCATCGTCCATTTACATTTATGAGATAGACTGACACATCTGTCAACATCTCCCCCTCATATTCCGTCCCGGAGAAATCGCAGGCAAGACTCCGTATGAAGATTTCGGATCCGAGCCTCGACAATGACATCTCAACCTGTCCCGATGAATGGGCAGACCAATTGACTTGGGCACTCATAATCGGGCTGCCACCGTTCTCCAACGACAAATCAGATTTGATTGACTGCATTGCAGTATAAGATTCCGGCATCCGTTCCGAAAAGATTCCGGAAGGGGCATTTGCCAATGCAACCGCTATTTTGTCGCCCTCACTTGTGAGAGCCTCAACCCTGCCTGAGATTACAGGAAGTCTTTGAAATGACTCTATCCTCCGCAGCCTGTCGTCATTGAAAATGAAAAGATCCACGGAATCCGGCAGATTGTCTCCCTTGAAAACCATCTCCAGTGCCCTCTCCTGTTGCAATGATTCACCTTCCTGAAACAATGATCCGGATATAATGGATTCCGCACAGGCGGAGAAAAAGGCCGGACTACAGAAGATCAAGGCATAGGCGCGAATGCGCAATAATAAAGAAAAGTTATTTGAAATCCGGCCGTTTTCCATACTCCACCTCCGTGTTTTTTGTTTGCAAAACTACAGCGCATCAGAGTACATTGTCAACGGATGAAGCCTCCTGCCCTTCTGTTTTTTCTGTTTTTTGATATAAATTTTTCTGTTTTTATATTTTTTGCGTTTTTCTTATAAATGGATTCCGCAAAAATCTATAACTTTATAATTTGTTTTTAACATCTGGTACAGATATGCTATTTTGGAAACACAAAAAATCTTTACGCTCCAAGGAGAACATCCTGCCTATTTTCTCGCAGCAGGCCGCCCTGGCCGTTCAGGCATCCTCGGCCTTGGTGCAAATGCTGAAGACTTGTGAAACTGAGGAATGGAGATGTCTTGAAAAAGAGGTGAAGGCGTGCGAAAAACAGGGAGATGCCATACTCGAGGAGTTTTACGAAGAACTTTATGACAATATCATTAGACCTGGGGAAAGATCAGACCTTCAGATTACCGCGATGGTAACTGACGATTTCATTGACGGGATCAACACGTCAGCAAAATCCCTGATGCTGTATAATCCGTCAAGATTGGACCAACAGCTTTCTGATATGGCGCAATATATTGAAGCAGAAGCTGATGCAATTCAGAAAATAATTCCTTTGCTCAATGATGTAAAAGGAAATACGAAACACCTATTCCTTCAATGCGACCGAATTACGGAGTTGGAACACGCAGCTGACGATGCATACGAGGAATATATCGCCCATATATTCTCGGAAGAAACCGATGCCATAGAAATAATAAAGGAAAAGAACATTGCGGAAGCTCTTGAAGCCACCACAGATATAGGGAAACGCTTCTCCGACCACATCCGCAAAATGATGATAAGAT
>JBJEBO010000244.1:0-2626 GCA_051870155.1 Candidatus Cryptobacteroides sp. | reverse complement strand
TAATTATGTGGTTAGATGAGGGGCCCCACGTGAGTGGCGCAGCCTCATTTTTTTTTTGCTTTTTTATTCCGTTGATTTTACGTAATTTTGTAGCCGTTTTTGAATAAATCCAAATCATAATGAATAGAACTAAAGGTCTAAGTATTTGTCTTGTACTGCTTTGTGCTATCCTATGCCTATCATCGGCATCTTGCAGAAAAGAGAATTCTGAAGTTAAACCTGTGAAAAATGTGATTCTGATGATTCCAGACGGTACTTCATCAGGCGTACTTTCACTTGTTAGATGGTATCGTGAAATGCAGAATCCGGGGCAGGGAGATCCATTGGCTACCGATCCGTATATTTGCGGACTCCTGCGTCAATATTGTTCAGATGCTCCGATAGTGGAATCTTCAGCTGCCATCACAGCATATATGACAGGGCATTTTGTCCAGGGACCGAATATTGGTGTATATCCGGCCGCGCATCCTGGTCAGGACCTGGTTCGCGTCAACCCGGACAGTTGCTGGCATCCGCTTGCTACTGTTATGGAGGCAGCCAAGACAGTGATGCACAAGTCAACCGGTCTTGTTGTGACCGTATATCCGGCACACGCTACGCCGGCAGGTACTTCGGCGCACGTTGTGAAAAGGGGAGACACAAGGACAATTCTTGAGCAAATTGCTTCAAATGGAGTTGACGTTGTTTTCGGAGGCGGTGCAAAATATATGAATGATGATGTGAGGGAAATCCTCGATGAATCCGGCATCAGGTATATTGATAAGGATATGGAAGCGTTCCGGGCAGTAGGGGAGGCTCCGGTTTGGTCTCTATTCACCGACAAGGATATGAGTTATGAAATCGACAGGAATCCGGCTGCAGAGCCGTCTCTCGAGGAGATGACTCGCAAGGCTATTGAACTTTTGTCCGCCGACAAGAATGGCTTTTTCCTTCTCGTTGAGGGAAGCAAGGTGGATTATGTGGCCCATTCCAACGATGCTCCTGCCTTGATGGTGGAATACGATGCTTTTGATCGAGCTGTAGCTGCTGCTATGGAATTTGCCGCAAAAGACGGAAATACTACGGTGATTGTCGCACCTGACCACGGAACAGCCGGAGTGAACGCAGGTGACGAGCACTATCACGGTTATACTGAGAAGGGACTTGATTCTCTTTTCCTCAGTCTTCCACAGGTGAAGACATCAGTGTCAAACCTTGAAAAGATTATCAGCGGAACTCCCAAAGATAAGATTCCGGAGGTGTTCAAGACCTGGACCGGTTCCGAACTCTCTTCATCCGAGCTTAAGGAAATAATCGGTGCTATGGGACATTCGGAGGATGATTATATGCAGATTCAATATTCCTACAATCTCCAGGGTGTTCTTTCTGACATTATGAAGAAGCGCAACCACATAGGATTCGTTAGCGGAGGTCATACATCCGAGGATGTGTTCCTTGCTATCTACAATCCTCGTGGTGAGAGGCTTGAGGGTGTCCACGAGGCTACTGAGCTGGCGGATTATATGTGCTCTTTGATAGGACTCCCGATGACACTCCAGGATTTGACTTCACACTTATATGTTGATGCTGAAGTTCTTCTCAAGGACCATATATTTGAGGTGGAAGGGGATGATAAACATCCTGTGCTTAATGTGGATGAAGGAAAGCTCCTGCTCCCTGCGCACAGATCATACGCAGTTAAAGGCGGGGACAAGATCCAGTTAGGGAGCGTCACCGTACACGTCCGTCAGACCGGGAAATTCTATATATCCGAAAAGGTGCTTGACCTGCTGTAATTGCTTTAATGACAAAAGACAAAGCCGAAATAAAGGCGGGGACCCGATGGTGACAGAAGGTGTCCGCCTTTAATTGCATTCATCCAGTCCATTTTCAAATTCAGACGGAAGGTCTTGCCCACTGCATATTCACAGCCGATGAATGGACTCAATGCCAGGAAGGTGCATTTGTTCAGCACTGCATTCGGTTCCGGTTCCCAGTCGTGGCTTCCTCCTTCGGTCATAATGAATGCAGTCCTTCCGCCCCCTCCGACGGTGAGTCCTATGTAGGGATAGAATCGTCCGCATTTCCAATGGCAGTCTCCGAGGAGTCCTCCCCAGCCATATTTTATATAACTGCCGTTTCCCAAACGGCTTGCCGTTGACATATATCCTTCAGCTCCCAATCTGAAATGTTTCCCGATGCCGACGCGCAGGACACCTCCGATTCCGAAGGTTGGACCTTTGGCGTCAAATCCGAGTTCGTCGATTGTTCCTTGAAGATAACCGGTATGGAGGAGCATACCTCCGCCATATCCGTTGATAACCTTTTCCTTTACTTCTTGGGCAGAAGTCCATAATGATGCCGTCATCAGAAAGGTGACGGCCAATATCGCGCATCTTTTGATTGTCATAATTTGTCTGTGATGTGGAGGGTATCTGTGCAGATTTCTGAAATAGATTCCCTGTGGGTGACTATGATTAGTGTGGTGCCCTCTCTTCCGTCAGCAGGGAAGCGCTTGGCGAGTCTTTGAAGGATGAGGGCTTCCGTGTCCTTGTCAACTGATGAGGTAGGCTCATCCAAAAGGAGAATGCTCCCGTTTCGCAGCAGACCTCTTGCTATTGCTATTCTCTGTGCCTGTCCCTCGCTG
>JBJEBO010000243.1:0-2642 GCA_051870155.1 Candidatus Cryptobacteroides sp. | reverse complement strand
CTCAAGGATGCATTCTCAACAGCCATCTATGGTAGCCGTGGCGCTAACGGTGTTGTTATCGTGACTACAAAGAGCGCAGAGAAGGGAAGGAAGATTTCCGTGAAGCTCAATGCATACGGTGGATTCAAGAAAATTGCCAATGCAGATGCCATCCAGCCTATGGATGCAGAGAACTATGTGAAGTTCCAGTATGAGCTCGCAAAAGTTCGTGACAATGTCTCAACCAACTATGAACCTTATTTTGGAACATTCGATGATATGGACCTCTATACAGGTCTTCCTACGAATGACTGGGTTGGAATGGTTTTCGGCAACACCGGCGTAAGCTATAATGTCGATTTCTCAATCAGCGGAAGTGGTGAGAACTACAATTGGACTCTTGGTTATGCCCATCTTGGTGACGAGGCCATAATGTCAGGATCCAAATATTCTCGTGACAACCTCAATTTCAAGAGCAATTTCAAACTTTCAAAGAGGACCAGCATCGACCTCAATGTGCGTTATTCAAGAACCAATGTAAGAGGTTCCGGTGCCAACTCAATGAACGACTCGGGTACCACTTCAGGAAACGGCCGTCTCAAACACGCAGTCTGCTATGCTCCGATTCCAGTAAGTTCTACCATCCAGAATATTGACGAAGAAGCTGACTACGGTGACAACGCACCGCCTCTCCAGTCAGTTGCAGACAACGATTCAAGACGTATCCGCAACACTTGGACAGCCAATGCCGCTTTCAACTGGGAAATAATTGACAATCTCCATTTGAAAATAGATGGCGGCCTTGAGGATTACAGACAGCAGGATGACAGGTTCTATGGAATTACCACCTATTATGCCGGTAATACTTCCAAATATCCGAACACTCCTTCAAGCCTTTACAAAGACCAGACGAGAAGGAAGCTTCGCAATACGAACACACTCAATTATGATTTCGCTGACGTATTCAGCAACAGCGACCACAAACTGAACATCCTCATCGGTGAGGAGTTGACCTATACCAAGAGCAATCTTGTCACTTCGATGATCGAGAATTTCCCTACATTCTATGATGCAGATATGGCTTGGAAATTCCTGAGTTCAGGTACAACCCTATATACTTCAAACTACTACAGTCCTAATGATGTCCTCCTTTCATTCTTCGGACGTGTCAACTACGACTACAAGGGACGTTATTCAATTGGAGCTACATTCCGTGCCGATGGTTCTTCAAAGTTCGCTGCCGGCAACAGATGGGGTTACTTCCCTTCAGCAGCTGCATCCTGGACAATTTCTAACGAGGAATGGATGTCCAATGCATCCAACTGGCTCGACCAACTCAAGCTCCGCTACTCATTCGGTACTGCAGGTAACAACAACATTCCTTCAGGTCAGATCAACAAGGAGTTCAGCGCCACCACTTCATCTTGGCTCAGCAATACTGACACATACTGGATGGCCGGCAAAATCCTGAACAATCCTGACCTTACCTGGGAAACCACCTATACCCACAACATCGGTCTCGACTTCAGTTTCCTGAAAGGACGCATCAGCGGTAGCATTGAGGTTTATCAGAATGACACCAAAGACCTTCTGATTCTCTTCCCGATTTCCGGAACAGGTTATGACAGCCAGTACAGGAACATAGGTTCAACCCGCAACCGTGGTGCCGAGCTCTCACTCACTCTTCCTGTCCTGATGAAGAAGGACTACAGCCTCTCCATCAACGCCAATATCTCATACAACCAGAATACAATCACCAGCCTCGGAGGACTTTCTGCAATCACAGGAACTTCAGTTCAGTCTTACTGGGCATCAACAGAAATTGGTGACGATTATATTGTAGAAGTCGGACAACCTCTCGGCAATATGTACGGTTATATCTGCGACGGTCGTTATGAGGTCTCAGATTTCGACTATGTGAACGGCAAATGGGTGCTCAAAGATGGCGTGGCAGATGATTCTGCAATCATCGGTTCTAGCTATCTGATGCCAGGTGCACTCAAACTCAAGGCTGACGAGGATGGAGTAATCCGTAAACACATCATCGGAAATGCAACTCCTGACTTCCAGGGCGGTTTTGGACTCAACGCTTATATCAAGGGCTTCGACATCAGCGCCAACTTCACTTATATGATCGGCAACGACGTCTATAACGCCAACAAGGTCGAATTCACTTCATCGCGTAAATACTACAACAGGAACCTCATCAATACAATGAACGTGGACAACCGCTGGACCAACATCGACTGGAATACAGGTGAACTTATCACTGATCCTGACGTTCTCGCACAGGTCAATGCTAACACCACAATGTGGTCTCCTTGCATCGGAAATGCAGTATTCTCAGATTGGGCTGTGGAAGACGGTTCATTCCTCCGTCTCCAGAGTGCAACCATCGGTTATACCATTCCTGAGAGACTCACAGAAAAAGCGCATATCCGCAAGATCCGCTTCTATGTGACAGGAACCAACCTCTTCTGTCTTACAAATTATTCAGGTTATGACCCTGAGGTGGATACCAGACGCGCAACTCCGCTTACTCCTGGTGTGGATTATTCTGCTTATCCTAAGAGCCGTGGCTATGTATTCGGAGTCAATCTTACCTTCTAAACTGCAGATATGATGAAAAAGATAACAACATATATTTTAGGCGTTGCCGCCGC